>JAYTZE010000752.1:0-2642 GCA_043742385.1 Ilumatobacteraceae bacterium | reverse complement strand
GGCAGCACCTCGAGGTAGAACCATCCGAGCACGGAGAACGCCGCGATCTGAAACAGCGAGTTGATCGCCACGAGCACCGCTGCCAGTTCTCGATCGCCGCAGGCGAGGTCGTTCCAGATCAACACCATCGCGATGCAGCGAGCCAACCCGACGATGATCAGCCCGGTGCGGTACTCGGGCAGATCAGACAGGAACAGCCACGCCAAGGCGAACATCAACGCAGGGCCGACGACCCAGTTGAGCACCAACGAGAACGTCAGTGACCGCCGGTCGATCGCTTCGTCGAGACGCCGGTAGCGCACCTTGGCGAGCACCGGGTACATCATCAGCAGGAGCCCGACCGCGATCGGCAACGAGACCGTGCCAATTTTGACGTTGTCGAGCCAGTCGTCGAGCTGTGGGATCGCAGCACCGAGCAGTAGTCCGAGCACCATCGCGGCGCCAATCCAGGCCGGCAGGAACCGGTCGAGCAGCGAGAGGCGATGCAGGACATCAGACTCGGGGACCGGTGCGTGTTCGGTCGTCGTCATGACGCACACTCCGTCCTCGTCGCCCGGCGGGGAGCCGGGGTGTCGAGCCCTCCGAAGAGCGCACGGAGTGTGTGCTCATCGAGCGTGTAATCGATCCAGCGTCCACGCCGAGCGCCAGAGATCAAGCCCGCTGTGCGGAGCACCTTGAGGTGGTGGGACAACAACGTGGACGACACGTCGGCCACCTCGGCCAGCTCACAGGCGCAGCGCGTGCCGCCTCGCAGTTCGCGCACGATCGACAACCGGGCCGGATTCGCCAGCGCCCGCAACTGTTCAACGATTGTTGAATCGTCCATGTCGTCACCATACCGCGCTAACACAAGAACGTCGTAGGGCCGAGGTCACGGACGCGGCCTTCGGTCAGGTCGATGAGCGTGGTCAGTCGCCCGCCTCGATCGAGGCGAGTGTCACCGACACGTTCGCTGGGAGCGGCGGGAGACGCAGGGTGAGCAGCCACGTGATGACCACAAACGCGGCTGACCCCCACATCGCCAGGTCGAGCCCGCCCCACAGGTAGAGCACACCGGACAGCAACGTGCCCACGAGTCGTCCTGCGGCGTTGGCGGAGTAGTAGAAGCCGACGTCGAGCGCCACCTCGTCGTCATCGGAGTAGGCGAGGATTAGGTACGAATGCAGTGACGAGTTCATCGCGAACACGACACCGAACACGATCAATCCACCGACGACAGCGATGGTGGCGGCGGTGTCGAACCCGACCGTGACAGCGATCAGAACGGTGACGACGCCGAGAATCAGCGCCCACCGTTGCGCTGCCTTGATCTCGTCGACGTCGGTACCTCCACGCCCGAGGATGCGCGGCGCGAACGATTGCACGATGCCGTAGCCGATCACCCAGACGGCGAGGAAACCGCCGACGCCCTGGTGCGACCAGCCGAGTTCATCGGCCAGGAACACCGGTAGTGCAACCACGAACCAGATGTCGCGCGAGCCGAACAAGAACAAGCGTGCCGCCGACAGGCGGTTGACGGAGTCCGACTTCGACAGGATCGATCGCAGCGGTGGCTTCTTCTTCGACTTGCCGATGTCCTCGTTCAACAAGACGAGGAGTGCGACAACGGTGATCGCCAATGCTCCGGCCATCGCCCACAGCGCGGCGTCGTAGCCGATCCACGACAGCAACGCGGCACCGAGGAAGAAGCCGACACCTTTGAGCGCGTTCTTCGACCCGGTCAGGATCGCCACCAGCCGGAACAGGGCACCGTCACCGTCACCGGCGACGGTTTTGACGGCGCTCTTGGAGCTCATCTTGGTGAGGTCCTTGGCGATGCCCGACAGCGCCTGCGCCGCCATTACGAATACAACGACGAACCACTCCTGCCAGCTGGGCTGCTCGAAGGTGAGCGCCACGAGCGCCACGACCTGGAGGGCGAGACCGGCAACCAGGGTGCGGTTGAGCCCGCGTCGACTGCCGACCCAGCCGCCGAGCAGGTTGGTGAGGATGCCCATGAACTCATAGGCGAGGAACAGGAACGCGATCGCGACCGGCGAGTAGCCGAGCTCGTTGAAGTGCAGCAGCACCAGCATCCGCAACGCACCATCAGTGAGGGTGAACATCCAGTAGCCGGCGGTGACCAGCACGTAGTTGCGCAGCTTCACCCTCTGACTCCGTCGTCGAGCGAGGCGGCGACCTTCGCTGCCAGCTCGGCCATCCGGTGCACATAGCCGTACTCGTTGTCGTACCAAACGAGCACCTTGACCATTCGGCCGTCGACGACCATCGTGGTCGGTCCGTCGACGATTCCTGAGCGGGTGTCGTTGGTGTAGTCGGCCGACACCAGTGGGCGGTCCTCGAAGCCGAGGATGATCGCGGTCGCCGATCCGGTCGAGGTGGGGATCAGCGAGTTGAGTGCCGAGCGGGCTCGGCGGAGATCCTTGTGCGGCGCGTCGACGATCACCTGGGTGTTGGTGACGTCATGGATGGTGGTGATCACGCCACGTTCGATGCCGATCGCCTCATGGAGCACCTTGACGACCGGGGCGAGGCAGTTGGTCGTGCACGACGCAGCGGTGACGATGCCATGCACATCGGGGTCGTAGAGGTGGTCGTTGCAGCCCATCACCACGTTGAGCACCTCCGCGTCTTTGACCGGG
>JAYTZE010000751.1:0-24032 GCA_043742385.1 Ilumatobacteraceae bacterium | reverse complement strand
GCCGCCCAACACGACGGCGTGACGGTGGGCGACGCCCTCGGGAACGTAGCCCGAGACACGGGACGCGCCCTCGGTCAACGAGCCCGCGAAGACGCGGGCGCGCGGCCGAAACCTGCGTCGTTGCTCACCGCCGCGATGACCGTGCTCGGTGAATCCGGCTACGAACCTCGCCGCGCCGGCGCGGGCCTCAATCTCGTCAACTGTCCCTTCCACGGACTCGCCCAGGAGTACACCGATCTCGTCTGCGGAATGAACCTCGATCTCATGGCTGGACTCGTCGAAGGCCTGGGCGATCCCACCCTCGAGGCACGCCTCGAACCGACACCGGGGCTGTGCTGCGTCCGCCTCCGAAGGTCCGACGCCGACACGCCCCAACGGCCCACCCGGCACGGACGTGAGTCGCCAGACCGAACAACCAAACGATTCGTCACCGCGCGGGTCGACAAGGAGGAATGATGCGAAAGTTTTCGATTCACCCGACGCTCACGTTGAAGGGTCGCACGTTCAAGGGATTGCGAGGTTGGTCAGGCAAACCGCTGCACCCGCCGCTGACTGACATTCCGATTGCCGCCTACATCCTCGCCGCCGGCTTCGATCTCGTCTCCGCGATCGGTGGCAAGGACAACCAATGGGCGCGGGAGATGTGGCACGCCGGCACCTATACGTTCATCGCCGGAGTAGCGGTGTCGGTGTTCGCCGCGCTCACCGGTCTCTGGGACGCGTGGAAGTCATCAGAGGCCGGCACGCAAGCCCGGCGAACGATCAACACCCACGCCACAATCATGATCACTGTCACGGTGCTCGCACTAGCCGACCTTGTCTGGCGGCTCAACGGCTATCACACCGAAGCCGTCACGCCGGTGGGGATCGTCGTTCTTTCCGTCGTCATTGCGATGTTGGTGTCGGTAGGTGCGACGTTCGGAGGGACGTTGGTCTTCGACTACGGGTTCAACGTCGAGACGGCTGGCGACTCGCCCGTCTGGCACCAGTCCGAGACCGACGTGCTCCCCGGCCAGCGCGACGACACCGACCCGCCAGCGTGAGCGCTGAGTGCGAGAGACTGCAGCCGTGGACACACTGACCTGGCGCGAGGTCGATTTCGGCAGCGTTGTGCTGGCGGGCGTCGCGGGCGGGTACCTGATGGCGTTGGTCGGATTGTGGGCGGGACGGGTGCCGGGTCTTGTGGCGATCGACATCGCCGATCATGGGCGCAAGTACATGGTGTCGGACCGGTCGAGCGCGTGGCTGATCGGTCTGCTCTCCCACTTGCTGAACAGCGTGCTGTTGGTCTTGGTCTGGGCGATGGTTGTTCAACCGAACCTCGGTATCCATCGCGTGTTGGCCGGACTGGTGTGGGGTGTCGTTCTCGCTGTCGTCCTTGCCGGGGGATTGGTGGGTCCCTTGACTGGGATCGGTTTCATGGGGTTGAAGACAGCGAACTCGCGGTTCGCGTTGACAAATCTTGTGATGCACACGGTGTGGGGCCTCGTCATCGGCGCCCTCTACGTCTCCCGATGACCGTCCAGATACCACATCCGACCGTCGTGCTGCACGGCGATGGAATGGCGATGGCCTGCGGGCTGGAAGGTGAGGTCCGCGCCGACGAGTTGCATGGTCTTTTCGTTGCAGACACCAGAGTCTTGTCGAGCTATCGAGTTACGATCGCGGGACAGCAATGGCAGCTCGTCGGTCACGATCGCGAAGGTCATGGCACGGCCACGTGGACTTTTCAAAGCCCGTTGATACGGACCGGGCGGGGCGAGCTCGTCGCCGGCTCGTTGTTCTTGAAGCTGCGCCGTCGTGTGTCGGCGGGGCTGCACGACGATCTCACCATCAGAGCATTCGGGGACGGCAAGATCGAGACCCGGTTGATCGTGCAACTGGACTCGGACTTCGCCGACATCTTCGAGGTCAAGGATCGACGGCTGCCGCCGCGTCTCGATGTCGTGCGCACGTCCGATGGCGAACACGTGACGTTGCGCTACGACCGCGCCGGTTTCCGCCGCGCATTGCACGTCAAACTGTCCACATCTGACCCAGCGCAGAGGTCGCCCGAGTTCGTTGGTTCGCAGATCATCTTCGATCTCGCGCTCAACCACGCCGAAGAGTGGACGTGCTGCATCCATGCCGAGGTCGAACTCGACGGGGTCATCCAGGCGTTTGCGGGTGATCCGCACGGGCCCGAACCCGAACTGATCCCCGACTCGGCGCTCACGCTGCGAACCGGACCTGTTCTCCAACGCCCATTCGAGCGTGGATGCGCCGATCTTCACGCCCTCGCGGTCGAGAACGGTGAGACACCTTTTGTCTCCGCCGGAGTGCCGTGGTTCATGTGCCTCTTCGGACGCGACACTCTGGTGAGTGCGCTCATGACCGGGGTCCTCGGGGCTTGGCCGGCACGAGGTGCGCTGGCAGCGTTGGCGCCGCTGCAAGCGACAACTCGTGACGACTGGCGCGACGGCGAGCCCGGCAAGCTGCCGCACGAACTGCGTCGAGGAGAGCTGGCTTTTCGCAAGGTGATCCCCCACACGCCCTACTACGGCACGCACGATGCGCCATCCTTGTATTGCTTGACGTTGTGGAACGCGTGGCGATGGACGGGTGACGAGTCTCTGATCGAGGCGCACAGGGAGACCGCCCTACGCGCCCTGCAGTGGTGCGATGAGCTCGGCGATCGAGACGGGGACGGCCTGCAGGAGTACGCGACCCGCAGCGATCTCGGCTACTACAACCAGAGCTGGAAGGACGCCGGCGATGCGATCCTCGAGCCAACGGGTGGATTGGCCAAGTTGCCACTCGCGACGATCGAACTGCAGGGTTACCTGTATGCCGCACGACTGGCGATGGCGGAGCTGCACGAGCACGCCGGTGACCACGCTGAGGCCCTGAGACTGCGCGATTCGGCCACGGCGTTGCGCTGCCTTGTCGAGGAGCGCTACTGGCTCGAGGACGAGGGCTTCTACGCCGTCGCGATCGACGGTGACAAGCAACCGGTACGAACGGTCAGCTCCAACCCCGGTCAGCTGCTGTGGTGCGGCCTGCCGAGCCCGGACCACGCCCGCCGGACAGCCGAGCGACTGGTCGCCGACGACATGTTCAGCGGGTGGGGGCTTCGCACGCTGTCGTCGAAGCATCCCAGGTACAACCCACTGTCGTACCAACGAGGCTCGGTATGGCCCCACGACACGATGCTCACCGCCGCCGGCATGGTCCGATACGGCC
Source organism: Ilumatobacteraceae bacterium (assembly GCA_043742385.1). Classification (GTDB taxonomy): domain Bacteria; phylum Actinomycetota; class Acidimicrobiia; order Acidimicrobiales; family Ilumatobacteraceae; genus JAENVT01. Next base: position 20,810 of record JAYTZE010000751.1, on the reverse strand, counting down.
TCGACGATTCCGCCGCCACGCTGGTTCACGGCATCCTCGACGCGGCATGCGCATTCGAGGAGTCACGGCTGCCCGAACTGTTCTGTGGCATCGAACGCGACCTCGGTGGCCCCGTACCGTACGCCGAAGCCAACGTTCCACAAGCCTGGGCTGCGGCGGCGGCTCCGCTGGCCGTGCAACTGTTCCTCGGGCTGGTTCCCGATGCCCCGAATGGTCGCTGCTACCTCAACGGCCGGCTGCCCGACTGGCTTCCTCGACTCGAGATCGACCGGCTCAGAGTCGGCCACCACAACCTGCGAATCGTGTTGGCCCGCGACGGCCAGGCAACAGTGATCGAGGACCTTGATGCAGACGGGATACAGATAGTCGACGCCCCGACCTCGGCTGCTCTATGGGGAACCGTCCCCACCTAGCGATCGGACCATGTCGAACAGCGAGCGAATCGGCTGGAGCTGCACCTCGTTCCTCGGCCCGGCAGTATCCACGTTGCGGCGTGACTGGTCGATCAGGCTGTGGATGCGACCTGCGATAGCACCGCGACGAGAAAGTCGGATTCGGTGGTGAACGGTCGCAGGTCCCACGTCGAGAACAGCACCTCGGTCACGAGCCCTACGTGCTCGACGTCAGCGAAGAACTCGGCGAATGAATAGTCATGCCCCGATCCGAACCCGGTCACAATGCGGCCGCCGACGTGCAGGTGTGTGGCGAGACGATGGAGGACGCGTTGCCGCGTGTCCGGATCAAGGAAGGTCATGACGTTGCCCGCACATACCACGACATCGAATCCGTCCTCGATGCCCATCGCGGTGAGGTCGAGTTCGGCGAGGTCTGCTACCAGCCAGGTCGGGCCGGGATGGTCGTGTTCGGCAGCGGTGATCAACACCGGATCGATGTCGACGCCCACGACCTCGTGACCTGCTCGCTTGAGATGGCTACCGACCCGGCCTGGCCCACACCCCGCGTCGAGCACACGGGAGTGCCGTCGCAGCATGGCGTCGATGAAGCGTGCCTCGCCGCCGAGATCATCGCCGGCCGCAGCCATCGACCGGAACCGCTCGACGTACCACGAGGAGTGTCCCGGGTTCCGTTCGGTCAGTTCGATCCACCGGTTGGGCGCCATCCCACCGAGCATTCCACAGCGGGGACTGTTCAGCCGCTCGAGACCGCTAGTCGCGGTCTCTGGTCGAACATGCCGGTGTCGTGCAGATAGGTGATGAGCAACCCGTATGCGAGCAGGAAGGTCTGGCGATCAGATGGCCGGGCCGCGAGGAGCCGGCCGTTCACCGTGAGCCCCAGCTCGATGAACGAAGCGGCGATGTCGCGCACGTGGACCACGCCGTGATCGGCGAACAATGAGCGGTGCGCGGTGGGTTCGAGAGGAAGCGCTCGTCGTGGCGCAGGACCTCGATGCAGGCGCTCGCCTCGACGGGCTCCCAGAACCGCTGCTCGATCAGACGCCGCACCGAGAAATCGAGCAACCCGTCGAGGGTTGCCGCCGGCTGAGAACGCATCGGGCTCAATGTAGACGCACCTCCCTCGCTGGCTCGCACGGCGGCTGGTCGGTCGGCCTCGCGCCCTTACATAGACTCCGGCGATGACCAGTGAATCGCTCGACCCGGATCTCGGTGCGCTCTTCGATCAGCACGTGGCCTCCGAGTTCGGGGCCAAGGATGCGGACGCGACGATGGAGACGATGACGAAGGACGCAACCGTCATCCATGTCCCGGTTCTCACGGGAGGTCGGGGGACCGAGGAGCTCCGTACCTTTTACCGTGACTGGTTCATCCCGGCGTGGCCCGACGACGTGGAGGTCGAGCAGGTCTCTAGAACTGTCGGCTCGGAGCGTGTGGTCGACGAGCTCATCATGCGGTTCACCCACACCCGCGAGATGTCGTTCTGGTTGCCGAGAATCGCGCCGACCGGACGGCGCGTGGAACTCCCCCTCGTGGTCGTTATGGGGTTTCGAGACGGTCATGTCGCTTCGGAGCACATCTATTGGGACCAGGCATCCCTGCTCGCTCAGATCGGGCTGTTGGACACGACCACCCTGCCCATCGCGGACTCTACCCAGGCGCGGGCGCTCGTCGACCCGACCGTTCCGCTGAACAAGATGATCACCGAAATGCCCTAGGTGACTGGTGTTTTTCGTGGTGTTGGTGCTCGCGATTTCGGTGTGGTTGTAGTGTCCCGGGTTCCGTTCGGTCAGTTCGATCCACCGGTTCGGCGCCATCTCACCGACCCGTCGAGATCCCTCAACCGATGGGTGAAGAGCTTCGCTGAGTAGGGTCCGTGCTCCAGCAATCGGGAGGCAGCACGATGTTCATCGGTCGACGTCGATGGCTATGAGCGAGACGTATATCGACCGATCCGAGGCCTATCTGGCGGGCGATCGCCGCCGGGCGCTCAGTGAAGGTCGAGAGCTGAGTGACCGGGTGTGGGGCACCGCCTTGTTCGCCGACGTCTCGGGCTTCACACCGCTCACCGAGGCCTTGGCCAACGAGTTGGGCCCGCAGCGCGGAGCTGAGGAATTGACCGCTCACTTGAACCGCGTGTTCCACGCTGTTATCGACGACGTCGATCGTTTCGGTGGTGAGGTCATCTACTTCGGCGGAGATGCGATCACCTGCTGGCTCGACGGCGACGACGGCCGACGCGGCGCTGCGTGTGGCTTGGCGATCCAACGAACCATGACCTCGGTGGGAACCATTCGTACGCCTGCCGGCACCGAGGTCGTACTGGCCATCAAGGTAGCCATTGCCGTCGGATCCGCCCGACGTTTCGTGGTCGGGGATCCCGGAATCCAATTGATCGACGTGCTCGCCGGCAGGCTGATCGACGAACTGGCCGACGCCGAGCACCTGGCCGAGAAGGGCGATGTCGTGCTGGCGCGCTCGGCGCTGGACTCTCTCGGCGACCACGTGATCATCAGCGAACACCGTCAGCCGACAAATCCGGACGACACCCGTCACGTCGAGGCCATCGGCGTTCTCGCCGGTCTCCGAATCGGCGTCGACGAGGTGGAGCCCACGCTCGCGTCATCTGCACTCAGCGAGGAGTTGGTCCGACCGTGGATACTTCCGGCCGTGTACGACCGGCTCGTCACCGGACGCGGCGAGTTCTTGGCCGAACTTCGTTCCGCCTACCCGATGTTCGTGCGCTTCGGTGGGATCGACTACGACAACGACCCCGAGGCGATGGGAAAGCTCGACCATTTCACTCAGCGGGTTCAGCAGATCCTGTCGGAATTCGGAGGCAACCTGCTGCATGTGATCCTCGGCGACAAGGGCGCATACCTGTGCGCCGTGTTCGGCACACCGCATGCCCATGAAGACGACTCCTCGCGGGCCGCCACGGCGGCGATCGAGTTGTTGACATTGGAGAAGGAAACGTCAGCGACGGATCTGCAGATCGGAATCGCCCATGGCAGGGTCCGCAGCGGCGCATATGGCCATCCAGCGCGTCGTACGTACACGTGCCTGGGCGACGCCGTCAACCTCTCGGCCCGACTGATGTCGCAGGCTCCGCCGGGCCACGCCTACATCAGCGAAGCGGTGCACCGAGCACTGAGCGAGCGGGTCGAGTGTCAGCTCGTCGGTGATCTCACCGTGAAGGGCAAGGCGGAGCCCGTGCGGGTTCTGAGCATCCTCGGGCTTCGGCGAGGGCTCGCGAACAGGGAGATCCGATATCCGCTCCCCATGGTCGGCCGAGACGCTGAGATGGCGGTGTTCGCGGGGACGCTCGATGAGGTGCTCGGCGGAGCCGGGCGAGTCGTCGGGATCTCAGCAGAAGCTGGACGCGGCAAGTCACGACTCGTTTCCGAAGTAGTCCGCAACCTTGTCGCTCGAGGCGTCACGGTGGCGTGGGGCGAAGCGCAGAACTTCGGCCGCACGACCAGTTACCTCGTGTGGCGAGACGTCTGGCGAACATTACTCGAGGTCGATGACGACGCAACCGAAGCCTCGCAGGGCCGAGCCTTGACGCGCCGCCTGCGGGCCGTCTCGGGCGACCTTGCACGCCGCGGTCCATTGCTCGCAACGGTTGTTGGTGTCGGCATGGAAGACAACGAGCTCACGCGCACGTTCGATGCGAAGCTCCGCAAGACGTCGTTGGAGTCACTTCTGGTCGACTTGCTCGCAGCGCGTGCCGCCAACGGTGCGCTTGCCATTGTGCTGGAGGACTGCCACTGGATCGACACCCTGTCCCGCGACCTCCTCGAAGAGCTGGTCCTGGCGTCCGCATCGCTTCCCGTGCTTTTCGTGCTGGCCTACCGACCTGCGGAAGCGCACGGCGGAGGGCTCGGGCTCGATCGAATCCCTTACTACCGAGAGCTCCCCCTCGCCGAGCTCACCGCAAGCGATGCCGACCTGGTACTCCGGGCCAAGCTGGAGCAATTGTTCGGTGAGTCGGTCAGCCCCGCCTCCGAACTCGTCGAGTTCATGCTCGAAAGGGCGCAGGGGAACCCTTACTACCTAGAGGAGCTGATCAACTACGTCCACGGTCGGGGGATTGATCCGGCCGACCCTGCGGCGTTCAGACACCTTGACGTGCCCGACACCCTGTTCCGGCTGGTGCAGAGCCGCATCGACATGTTGGACGAGGCGCCACGAACCGCGCTCAAGGTTGCCAGCGTTGTGGGGCGAACGTTCGAGTCACCGTTCGTGCACGGCGTGTACCCCGACCTTGGCTCGCTCGAGCAGGTCGAGGCCAGGTTCGAAGCAGCACGGCAAGCCGACATCGTCGCGATCGATCGCATCGAGGATCGGTCATGGCTCTTCCGCCACGTCGTCGCCCGAGACGTGGCGTACGACAGCTTGCCGTTTGCGCTGCGGGCACACCTGCACGATCGGGTCGGCGGATTTCTCGAATCGGGCGGCCCTTCGGCGATCGAGCACAACCTCGATCTCCTCGCCTATCACTACTGGCTCGGCGAAGACGACGACAAGAAGCGCGAGTACGCGGTACGAGCGGGAATTGCTGCGCAGTCGCGCTACGCCAACGATGCGGCCGCCGACTACTTCCAACGTGCACTACCGCTGGTTCCCGACGCAGAGCGGGCAAGCGTGCTGCGTCGACTCGGCAAGGTGCTCGAACTGCGCGGCGGATGGGCTGAAGCGGAAGCAACCTACGGCGAAGCAATCGAGCTCTCGAAGCGCCTCGGGGATGCGGTGGAGCAGGCGCGGGCGCACGCCGACCTTGCCGAGACCCTGCGCAAGGAAGGTCGCTTTGAGGACGCCCGACAACAACTGATCCTGGCCAGTGAGATCTTCTCCGACAACGACGACCACGCCGGACTCGGTTTGGTCCTGCACCTCAAGGGAACGCTTGCGTCTCAACAGGGTCAGTACGACGCGGCCCGCGCCGCCTACGAGCAGAGCCTCGAGATCCGCCAACGCCTCGACGATCGGGCAAGCATCGGCAGCCTGCTGAGCAACCTCGCACTCGTCGCCGAATGCGAAGGAGATCTCGAACAGGCACGCACGATGAACGAGCGCGCGCTGGCGATGCGCGAGGAGCTCGGAGATCGGTGGGCCATCTGCATCTCCCAGAACAACCTCGGAATGATCGCGCTGCTGCAGAACGACTTCGCCGCTGCACAGATGCGCTTTCAAGAATCGATGCGCCTCGCAACCGAGATCGGAGACCGATGGATCGTGGCCGTCGGCCATCACAATCTTGGCAACGCCAACGTCGGGCTTGGCGAGCCCGAGCAGGCCAGCGACGCCTTTCTGCAGGCCCTACAGGCCTACGAGGACTACGGCGACCTCTGGTCGGTCGCGCTCCTGGTCGAGGACATGGTCCTGCTGGCACTGGCCAAGGAAGAACTCGTCCACGCCGTCGAACTCGTCGGGGCGGCCGATGCCCTTCGAACCCGGCTCGAGGCACCGCGTCCGCCTGCAGTTACGGCAACACTCGAGGCGGCGTTGGACCCGGTGCGGCGTCGGCTTGGCGACGATGAGTCCGCTGCGCATGATCGGGGACTGCATCTCGACGCGACGGCGTTGGGAGCCCTGCTGCGAGAAGTCGGGCGCTCCACCTAACGATTGGCTTCCGAATGCGATTACTGTTCTCGGAGTTCATAGGGACGGACTCGCTTGCATGTTGATTCCGTGACGTCGTTTCGAGGAGATCAATGCGCAACCAATCGTCCGGCCGTTCATCCGTTCGTATTTTTCACGTGGCGCTCGTTGCGTCGATGTTTGCGATCATCACGCCGATTATCGACGTATCAGAGGTCGCAACTGCTGCGACGCCAACTCCGTGGACGGCAAGTGGGCCCGCCAACGTCACGACGGATTCCGATGGTTCGGTCACCCCTCCGCAGATGACGTACAACCTTCTCAACGTTCCCCTCAATGCAAGGCACTCAGCCAAAACGTGGACGTTGAGCACCATGGCAGTCAGCAACTTCACGGATTCGGTGCCGTACATCTACACCGGCTATCACGCCTTTTTCCAGGTGAGGGTGCGCCTCGACGCTTTCGTCACCCATCTTGGCGTCACGACCACGACAAGCCTGGTCAACGATGGACCCGTCAATTGTTGTACGCCGCCGTCAGGTGGGTTCAGCTACACAGGCAGCCATTCATTCGATGTGGTCGACGGCGACACCTACGGGTTCACCATGGGCGGCTTCAACTTCGACTCTGACACGTCGTTCTTCGGCAAGCTCACGCTCGCGTTGGATGCCCCATACACAGATCCCGCCGCAGTAGCAAGCAACACCTCGTGGACGACCGCGGCTCCGCTCACCACCGCAGGCATCGACGGCACGCTGACGCAACCCGGCGAGGTTCGCTGGTACAAGTTCCCGATTCAGCCCGACAGCCAAGTGCGGGTCGACCTCAGCAACCTGGATCAGAACTTCGACCTCACCATGTTCCGCGACATCGGTCAGGCCTTCACGACGCTGACCACGACGCAGGACCTCACCAAACTGAGTGCGCAGTTCGCTGGCAACGCGTACAGCCCGTCGATCTACTCGCCATCGATCTACTCACCATCGATCTACAGCCCGTCGATCTACTCACCATCGATCTACTCACCATCGATCTACAGCCCGTCGATCTACTCACCATCGATCTACTCGCCATCGATCTACAGCCCGTCGATCTACAGCCCGTCGATCTACAGCCCGTCGATCTACTCACCATCGATCTACTCACCATCGATCTACTCGCCATCGGACACATTTTTAGCAGCGTTCTCGAGCGCCCAGACCCGCAGCCTCATCGGCGTTTCAGCCCGTGAGAATGCTGAAGCAGAATCCATTCGGAGCGCGACGTGGAACAACACCGGCGATTTCTACGTACGAGTCCAGGGTCGCAACGGCGCGTTCTCGGCAACGCCATTTCACCTTGGTCTGTCAACGGCGGGAGGGCCGTGCTCGGGCATTGCCCTCGACTCGTTCAGCTCGATACCGACCATCACTGGTACTCCGGGCGCCGCCCAGACAGTGATCCTCACCGATAGTTCGCGCCTGACGCAGTCCACCGGGTTGGGCACAAAGCTCGACGAACTAGAGCTTCGCACTGTGGGGGTGGTCGTCGACGTGAGCCAAAGCCCACGCATCAACGCGTTGAACACTCAGGCCGACGACAACAAGGCGTGTCCATACGCGAAGAACCTCGTCGCCGAGGCAATACGCGATGTGGTCAACTCCTATCGCGACACCAATGACACGCTGCAGTACGTCGTCATTGCAGGCGGTGACTCTGTCATCCCCTTCTTCCGCTACGCCGACTCGGCCGGCCTCGCCCCCGAATCCGACTACGTCCCACCGGCGCTCGAGGCCAGCGCGTCGCAGGCGAGCCTGCGACGTAACTACGTGCTCGGACAGGATGCGTATGGCTCTGTCTCCGACTTGAACTTGAAGGGTGCAGTCCTTCCCATTCCGGACCTTGCAGTGGGGCGGCTGGTCGAAACACCCGACCAGATCGTCGGCATGATCAATGCGTACCTCGGCCTGACCGGCGGCGTGTTGCCGACGCCGACCTCGTCGCTCGTCACCGGCTACGACTTCCTCACCAGCGCGGCCGACTCCGTGCAGCATGACTTCGCCGAGGGCCTCGGCACAAATGGACGAGCCGACTCGCTGATCACGGATCAAGGCATCCCGACGACGACGACGACGCTGGGCACGCCGAGCCGAGACCGGTCGTGGACGGCCTCCGACCTCTCGAACACATTGTTCGGTTCGCGTCACGACCTTGTCTTCCTGGCAGGTCACTTCAGCGCCAACGACGCGCTGGCTGCGGACTACCAGACCAGCTTGTCGACGATCGATCTCGATGCTCATCCCGACCTATTCACCAACTCGTTGGTCATCAGTGCCGGATGCCATGCGGGATACAACCTCCTCGACGCTGACGGCGTACCGGGACTGACGCAGGGGCTCGACTGGCCCGAAGCGATGGCCAAGCAGCGGGCCACGTTCATCAGTGGCACCGGCTACCAGTACGCCGACACCGACTTCCTCGCGTACAGCGCCAAGCTATATGCCCTGCTGGCAAGTCAGCTGCGCAACGGCTCGGGCCCAGTGTCCCTCGGCCAGGCACTGGTCAACGCCAAACAGGACTATCTCGCAGGCGTCGCAAACCTCACTGGCATCGACCAGAAGTCATTGATCGAATCAACGCTCTACGGCCTGCCGATGACCGGGGTCGACCTTCCTGCGGGCCGAACCACCGTCCCCGCCAATGGCGCGGGGATCACGCCGGCGCCGGTGCCGACCGGACCCGGCGCAGTGCTCGGCCTGAAGAGCGCACCGCTGAACCTCATTCCCACCCTCACGACACCAGGGCCGAAGCCGGTCCTCGACACAGCCGGGAACCAGACCGGCGTGTCGTTCCGTTGGCTGACCGGTGCCGATGGCGTGCAGTCGGAGCCCGGTCTACCGGCGCTGCCCAAGCAGATCGACGACGTCACCAGCAGCACTGGCGAGGTACTGCGCGGCGTCGGCTTCGTCAGCGGCACGTACACCGACACGCCCGGAGTCACTCCCCTGACAGGCGCTCCGACGACGGAACAGAACGGGATACACACCAACTTCGTGTCACCGGTGTTCTTCCCCCAGAAGCTGGCGACGGTCAACTACTTCGGCGCGCTCGACGGAAACGGCACCGATGGCCGTACCAGATTGATCACGACACCCGCCCAGTACCAATCCGACCCCGCGAGCACGACAACAAACACCGAACGCGCCTACTCACAGCTCGGCCTGCAACTCTTCTACAGCGCCAACACCACAACCTATGGCAATAACACGCCCGCACTGGCGGCACCGCCATCGGTCTCGGGTGTCGCCGACACCGTGCTTGCCCTAGGCAGCGGGGTGACGGTCAGCGCTCGCATCACCGGTGACCCGTCTGCCGGGATCCAGAAGGCCTGGGTGACCTACACCGCCGAGACCGCCCCGCTTCACGGCACGTGGCAGTCGGTGGATCTCGTCCAGGATCCCCTCGACTCGACACTGTGGACCGGAACGTTCGCATTGCCGCCCGAACAAACCGTTGCCGATGTGCGATACGTCGTGCAGGCAGTCAACGGCGTCGGCCTGGTCGGTCTCGACAACAACCTGGGCGACGGCTACACGCCGGGTGTACCAGTTGGGGTTCCTGTTCCCCCAGCAACGGAAGCAACATTTATCGCACTCGAGCCGACAGCGACGGAGGGCATCTCCGGAACCAGCCTCGACGTTGCGGCGACATTGGTCGGTGCCCCCGCTGGCAGTGCCGTCACGTTCTCGCTCGGCAGTGCCTCCGCCACGGCCAGCGTCGACGTCGCTGGTCGGGCGGCGGCGACGCTGCCACTGCAGGACGCGGTCGGCGACTACATCCTGTCGGCGTCATATGCCGGAGATGCCACGTACCAAGGTTCGTCGGACAGCCGTCCACTCAGCGTCAGCAAGGTCCCGACCGCGTTGACCGTTTCCGCGGGAGCAGCAAGGACAATCAGCGCGGACCTGAGTCGCACCGCACCCAGCACTCCGCTGCCACAGCAGACCGTGTACTTCACGGTCACTGGCCCGGTCAGCACAGCGGTCACGGTGACCACCGATCCACAGGGACGGGCCCACCTGCAGACCGGGGCGTTGCCAGATGGCACCTACACGGTGTCCGCAGAGTTCCTCGGTACGCCGTCGACCTTCGCGCCCAGCGCTGCACCCAGCACTGTGGTCACGCTCGATACCACTGCCCCGACACTGACCAATGTGAAAGTGACACCCGCGTCATTGGTGGTGGGTGGCAACACGACACTGACGGCGACGGTTGTCGATACGTCCGGAGTCTCGCGTGTCGAATACTTCGTCGGCGCCGATCCCGGCGTGGGCTCGGCGCCCACGGCAACGCTCGCTGCCGGTTCGGTGTCTGCGATCTTCGGCGCCAACTTGCCGGTGGGCACGTACACCGTCGGTGTGCGAGCTCTCGACGTGGCGGGCAATTGGTCGCCCACCTCGACGACGACGCTGACCGTGACGAACATCGGTTTGTCGGTCAGTACCAACGCGAACCGAACGGGTGCCATCGATCTCGCGGGTTCGACGGTCTCGGGCAACATCGCCGTGTTCGCCACTCCCCCGGCGGCTACCGGTACGGGTCGTACCGCACTCATTGCGTTCTACATCGACGATCCCGGTCGAACCAGCCTTCCGTATTGGGTGCAGCTCCTCAGCCCGTATGACCTCAACGGAACGTTGCAGAACGGCACGGCCAAACTGTTCGACTCGCGCCTGCTGCTCAACGGAACACATACCGTGACAGTCGAACTCATTCGGTTGAACGGCTCTGTCGAACGACGGACAGTTTCGTTCACCGTCAACAACCCCGCGCCCGCAGTGACACAGCGGCTCCAGGTCAGCACGACCGCAACGCGCACCAGTCCGGTCGATCTCAACGGGCGTACGCTCACCGGGTCGGTCGCCATCTTCGTGGCACCATCGACCTCGGTGAGGTCGGTTGCGTTCTGGCTGGACAAGACGAACCTCACGGTTGCCCCGCGGTCAATCGACACCGCTGCTCAGTTCGACTTCAACGGGACAGCCAGCACCGGTCGGGCGATCCTGTTCAACGTCGGCACCCTGGCCCCCGGCTCGCACCGGATCGCTGCTCGGGTCACATACACGAACGGTACGACTGCGATTCTCTCGAGCACGTTCACGAAGTAGCACAGCGCACACCCGGGCCCACGGCGATCCATGCGCCCGCCCGTAGACTTTTCCGATGAGTCTCGGGCGGGGCGATGAAGAACCTTCCGCCAGGCCCCTGACGGCGAGCGTCCGCCACGTTGGCGACGGACCCCCAATTGAGTGCGAATCTGGTTGAACTGGGCAGCCCCGATTGACTACGTAGCGTTCTGGGGCTGCTCGGTTCGGCCGCCGAGCAGGACAACCGGCAAGTACGAAGACGCCCGAGTCTCATGATCGTGACGATTCGGCAGTCTGTCGTCGGGAGCGCGCCAGGGCTCGTATCGTCACTGACGATTCGCTACGACGCGAGCGACGGCGAGAGCAGTTCGCGGCGCAGGTCGACCAGCTTCGGGGACGGCTCGGCAGCAGCCCACGTATCGGCGTTGACTGCCCGCTCGTAGCTGTCCCATTCGCTGCGCACGCCGGCGAGGTCGCCGCGGCATGCATGGGCGCGCATGCGCAATGCAATCAGTTCTTCGTGACCGGCGAGCACTTTCAAGCCCTGTCCAGTGGCCCAGAACACACCGTCGATGTCGCCGATGGCCAGGTAGTGAGCGGCGAGTTCGCCTGCCGCCGACGTGGCCAGCAGCACCAGTGCAGAGGTGATGCCCTCCGCATCGGGCCACAGGTACGACGTACCCGCAAACGGCATGCCGTGGATCAGGGCCACGCCGGGCCGCAGCACATCGATCGCATCGCAGGCATCGAGACCTCGAGCAGCGGTAACCCGGTCGGCAAGAAGTTCAGCGTCGCTGACGACCAGGTCGTGCAATGGCAGATCCTCGGTCATGGTTCGCCCGATCCACTCCTGTCCCGCTGGCGGCGCAACGACTTTCGCCATCGCCCGCCTGGCATCGCTGACCACGTTCGAGAATGTGGCGTCGCGCACGGCGAGATCCCACAGCGCAGTTCGCGCCGACGTCCTGGTTGGACGGTGGCGATGCTGGCTTAGCCACACGACCAGCTCCAGTGCCTTGGATCGATCGAATCCGATCGGCTCGCCGCGCGCTGAGTGCACTGCAACGTGACCGAGCACGTGAACAACCAACTGGTGAGCGTGCTCAGCGAACTCGGCCACGTTGTTTGGTGGAAGCGCGATCGCGGCATCGAGATCCGCAATCAGTGGACGCTCCGCGCTGTCGAGCAGATTGTCCACTGCAATCAGGTCGACTTCAGACAGACCGACCGGCACAACTCGCAGTCCCAAAGGCTCGAGCACAAAGTCATCGCCGTCGGCACGAAGCACGGCGCCACTACCAACCACTGCGCGGTCGACCATCGCGCCAACGCCGCGCCCGCCACCTCGAGCGAGCGACACCAGCAAGGCCAACTCGTCAGGATCGTTGGCGCCGATGGTGAGCAGCAGTGACGGTTCCCATACCTCGCCACCGCTGGCGGAGGCGCGCAAGGCAAATGTCGTGACCGTGCCGCTGGTCGCCGTGGCGATACTGCCAACCGTTGTTCGAACCGCATCAACGGCTGCGGAGACTGAGTCGTGCCACTCGACGTTCATGCTGCTCAATTGCGCCTCGACCCCGATGCCGACTGTGAAGACACGGGCAGATTCGGCGAACGGAGAGACGGCCAACGACGCTGCAGCGCAACGCACGATCGATGCAGCCACTGCGGGCACTGCATCGACGGACAACAAGCCAACGGCTTCGAGGTCGACGAACAGCTGGCCGCCCGCCGACTCACCGATGTGGATGATGGCGGGGCATGGCTGGTTGGCTCGACGTGCATCGTCGGCCAACTCTGCGAGTGTCACTCTCGCCGGCAGACGCCAGGCTCCAGCTTGGACATCGACGAGCCAGTGTTGTGCCACCTCCTTGGCGGGACAGTCTGTGTACAGGCGAATCTCGCCGTCGTCGCCGATCTCCGCGGCTAGGGCCCTCGCATGCTGGCGGGCGAGACCGGGTGCGGCGCAGCGCAAGGCAAGATCGAGTCGCGCCAGTCGATCGGCGCAGGTCAGCGAGCGCAGCGTGGACTCGGTTTCGACTTCCCGTTCGGTCGGTGCAAGCAGTCGTGCGCCGACACAGGCACTACGGAACTGTTGACGACGACGGGAGTCAAGGACAGCGATCGTCCCCCCAGCCAGTAGCACAGCTGCCGCCAGACCGCGCTTGATCGGCAAGCCGCGGCTCGACCAATCATCGACGGCGGCGGTGATCGCGGCTCCAATCGCCGCCGGCGCCTGATTCGCGACTGATACCGGATCTGGTGGTGGCAGTGACAGCGGTGTCGGCGCTGCCACGGTGGACGGCACTGCGGGTGGCGGTGTCGGCGCTGCCACGGTGGACGGCAACACGTCCTCGGCGGCTCGTGGCGTTTCAATTGACGTCACGACAGGTGTGGGGACCGGAGCAGCCTCCTGAATCTGTGTCACGCCAAGTTGCACGACGTCTCCGGGTCGAATCAGACGCTGGTCGGAGTATCCGAGCATCGGTGAGTTGATGCGCATGAGTTCTGTTGTGTACTGAGCAATCTCGGGATTGCCGACCAATGGATCGAGGTGGTCCTCGGCGATCTCCCAGTACGAATCACCCACCACGACCACATAGCTGCCTTCGAGTGCCACCAATGCGTCCGGTGCATCCGTGAGAGGGAATGCCACCCCAGGAGTCCCCGTTGCGGTGGTTGCAGAAATGGGTACGTCGAGCAGCCAACCCGGCTCGATCAGCGCCGGGGTCGAGAACCGGTGCCCATCACTCATCACGGTCCCGAGGTTGGCTGCAACGATCTGGTGGGCGATCGCAGCAACGTCTCGGCCGTCAGCAACACGTTCAGCGATCGCCCACACCGAATCGCCGCGCTTCACTTCGACCACCGACCAACCACTGCCCAGAACGGACGCAGTTGTCGTGTCGACCGCCGCCGGCATCGCGATGACGGTCGCGCCTGGTTCGCCGAGATCGGCCACACGATGCCGGGCCACACCACTCGCCGGTCGGGCGACGCTCGAGCCGGCAAGCGTTGGCGCGGCGCTGACCGCCAACGGCAGAACCGCGACGAGCACTGTCGCGAGCTTCCGCCCCAGCGGACCAAGCCCGCCGAGCCGACGGTGGCGCGCTGACGGCATGCCGTGACGTAGTTGGAACACGATCTCGTCGACCACCGTGTAGATCAAGACCGCGACACAGATCCAGCCAATGATCAGGGCACACCGGAAGAAGAGGTCGACCAACTGTGCGGACGAATCGAGACCCCCGATGAGGCGGTCGCCCCACGAACGCACATCGTCCATCGACCATCGCCATGGAGCAGTCACGCCGTGCAATGGCGATGCATGATCGAATCGTCGCGCGGCCACGGCAACGAGCAGGATCGGAAGCCCGACTGCAACCGCAATGGTCGAGGCCACTGCCACGGCCAGTCGAGTAGCGACAAGACCGCCTGAACGCCTGCGTGTTGAAGTGGACATCGGAGACTCCTTACGGCAACGGTGCGGCTACGGCGGCTACGGCGGATGCCGATCCAGTACCGGTGGCCGCACGACCGGTCGTGGTGATGGTCACCGAAACGGTTACCCGATTGCCCTCGATCGTGACACCGGACACCGACCCGCTGTCACCGTTCGCTGCGAGCAGGCGAGCGGTCGTCCAAGCCACGGCCACACGCGCCGCGATCGGATCGACAATGACTACCCCGCTACGAGCCGAAGCAGGGTCAATCGCCTGGGAGCCTGATCGCGCCGCTTGAAAGGCGATCGCCGCAGCATTGGTGCGATCGTCGAGCGACTGATCGACCGTACGCGACAGCCAGACCAGTGAGCTCGCTAGCATTGTGAAGCACAGCGTGATCATCAGCACCGTCGCCGAGCCCGCATCACCACGATCGTCGGAATGGGTCACGGTAAACCAGGCGATCGATATGTGTCGATCGAGGCCGTCGACGATGCTGCGAAAGTCGCCGAACCTGGGTCGGACAACAGCAGGTCGGAACGTTGCGGCGAACAGGTAACGACAACCGTGACTTCGCCACCCGCATGGAACTGGGACGCATCGACCGAGACGATCGGACCGCCAGGGCACGCGGAGACATCGGTCAGCATCGCTGTCGCCGCAGACTGCGCGGCTACGACCGCGGCGGCAGGATTGCGCTGGCGGGCCGCAGCTTGGGAAGCTGCCGAACTGGCCGCCTGAAGCTGCGCATCGGTGTCGACCTGGCGCCCGATCCACAGAACGAGAATTGCCAGTGCAACAGCGCAGGGGGCAATCAGTATCAGTCCGAGGGCATTGGCTTCACCTCTGTCGCCACCCCGGCTCACAAGGGAACCCAACCTTCGAGTGAGACCGCAGCGGAAACGCGAACCGGTGCCGACGTGCCGCGCAACACACCGGGGGCATCACCCGTGATCGTGACAATGACGACGGTGGCGGTGCTGTCGACCGAGACGTGAACGCTTGTCAGAACGCTGTCGTTGGCAAGCGACGCCGTCGCTGCCGCGGCCGCCTGCGGTGTCGAAAGTCCATCTCGCGCGATGAGCACCGCCGTCTCGCGGGCAATGACTCGTGCTTCGGTGCGCGCGTGATTCCACATCGCTGCTTGGAAGCCAGCGAACATCAGCACCAGTAGCACAGGTGCCAGCAGAACAATCGTGAGCGAGGCACTGCCACAGTCGGGATCGTCGAAGTGTTTGGTCACATGATTCAACTCATGGCGCGGACGGCGCCTGAATGGGCTTCTCGGCCTCGGTCTTGATCTTTCCCCACAGAATGGCGGCGATCACCGCAACCGCCACGCCGGCGGCGACGAACCACAGCACCTGCTCCAACGACACCGCCCCGCGGTCACGGTCGGTGCTGTCCGACGTGAGACTGCGCAGCTGTCCATAGACCATGTGGGTGATGGCTGACAGCATCAATTCGATGTTCATCGTGCTCCTATCGAGAGAAGTTGAGGGCGGGATACATGACGGCAGCCATGATCAAGAGCGACATGCCGACGAGTGGAACAGTGATCTTGCCGGTGCGCACTCTGGCGTCGGTCTCGTGCTCTGCCGAGAGTGCGCCGCGCAATGTGGCGCACTTGGCCGCCAGGCTCTTGGCGACGGGCGCGCCCGCCGATGCGGCCAGCGAAGCAGACGCCGATATCTGTTGCAGTTCGACGAGGTCGAGATCGTCTCCCAGCTGGGCGAGCGCGGAAACGAGCGAACGGTTCGAGGTCTCGGCGACCAGAATTCGTCTGCGCAACTCCACGAACAACCGCCCGTCGCCGGCCTGCGCGGCCTGACGCAGTGCTCCCTCGTTGCCGACATTGCCAGCGAGCAGCATGGTGACGACGTCGAGATAGGACGAGAGTTGGTACCGAAGATCGTTTCGCTGCTCGGCCGCCGCCGACCGCATGGTCGAGTGAACGACCATGGGACCGACGGTCGTGCCGAATAGAGCGACAGCCAGGGGCATGACTACTCCGATCGAGAGCATGCCGACGCTCTGGCCGATTGCCAACAGCAACGATGGGCCGAGGAGTCCACCGACCGCGGCAGCTACCAGGTATGCGGCATGAACCTCCTGTGACCGACCCACCAATCGAAGGTCGGCGAGAACATCGGGTCGTAGTCGCCAGCGACGGGCCAAGGACCGACCGAGGCGCGCCCAACCTGCGACCGCTGCACCGCCAACCATCGGCGCACGACCCAGGTACGTCGATACCTTCGCGAGCGCCGGTCGCCGCTGTGCCGCTCCAGTGACGATCAGCCACACGCCGCCGGAGCCGAGCAACGTGGCCACGATCAGGCGCGCCGTGGCGTTCATGATTCGACCGGACGGAGCGTGAGGAAACGTGAAGGTTGCGGGAAGGTCGCCAGACGACCAACCCAGACCAGCAGCCCGCCGTACCCGACCAGGATCAGAGCGAGGAAGACCTGCCCCGAAGCGTCGTCGTAGGCGTTGAGATAGGAGCTACGAGAGAAGAGCAAGACCCCACCCAACAACGCGCACATCACCAGCGAGACCATCACGACCTCGCGGCGCATCGGGGCCCGCTCCGCCTCGACGATACGACGACGATCGGCCTGATGCCTGGCCTGTGCAGCGAGGGCTGACAGCACATCTTCGGTTTCAGCACCACGAGACACTGCGATCAGAAGACCGACTGCCACGAGATCTGCGAGTGGCTCATCCATCTCGTCGGCAAAGCGTCGGAAGACGACTTCGGCGGGCTGACCCGCTGAAAGACGGGCGAACAACAGGCGCACCTGGGGGCGAATCGAAGGCGGGCACGTTTCAGTCGTCGCACCAATCGCGCCAACGGGCTGATTGCCGGATTGCAGCACGTCACGCACGTTCTCGACCCACGACGCCAGTGCCTCAGTTCGTTCGACGCCGACGTCGACGCCAGAACGGCGGCGACGCATGGAGTCGGTCTGCCAGCCGACGATGGCGCCGACCACGACGGAAGGGATGATCCATCCCGAGACCACCGCCACGAGCGAGGCGGCGACAACGGCCACGACTACCGGCAGCCGCACAGTTGATCGTGCGCGAGTAGCACCGGGCTGGTACAGCCAGCCCGACCACACCACGGCGAGACCAATAGCAAAGAGCACCCCTGCCATCGCCAGCAACAACTCGTCGCCGGTCATGTGGCCACCATCCCGTCGTTGGGAACGAACAGTCCGTCGCGAATGCCCGCAAGCCGCAGTCGGCGGAGATGGTGTTCTGATAGGGGATTGCGCTGCACGAACTGGTTGAGGTCGTTCATTCCCCACGTCTCGGTCGAGCGCACGCCACCGTTCTCGCCTCGCCCGCCGTATTCCACGATCGACGTGACACACCGCTGCGGTGCACCGGTGTCGGTGTTTCGAACCAGATCGATATGGATCACGAAGTCGATGGTCTCTGCAATCAGGCTCCACACTGCATACTCGGGCAGCTTCGTGTTGCTCTTCGCCACGTAGAAAGCCAAACGACTGAGCACCGCCTCGACGGTGTGAGCGTGGATGGTGGCCATGGAACCGCGCTTGCACATCGATGCCACGTCGAGCATTTCCAACGCCTCGTCTTCCACCAACTCACCGACAATCACCCGGTCGGGGTTCAGCCGGCGGGTCAGTTCGACCAGTTCGCGAGCGGTCACCGCACCCCGGCCCTCGGTATTGGCCTGGCGTGTGTACAGCGCCGGAGCATCCGGGTGGCGAGGATCATCCTCGAGCCTCAGCTCGAGAAGGCCCTTCTCGACAGTGACGATGCGTTCCAGAGGCGATACCGCGCCAAGCAACTCCTTCAGGAGTGTGGTCTTGCCGGCGCCCGGCCCACCGGAGATCAGAATCGTCATGCCCGCCTGCACAAGCGCTTCCAGCTGAGGCACCAGCCACCGCGGAAACAATCCGCGTACCGCCAGGCCGTCGAGGCCGACACTGTTGACCGTGAAGCGTCGAATGGCGATACGCGGTTCCGAACTGACGCCGCTGCGACCAGGGCCGCCGAGCACCATCACCACACGCGAGCCATCGGGGGCCTGAAGCGTCACCATGGGCGACTGCTCATCGAGTCGTGACTCAGCCACGCCCATCGACAGTGTCAGCCGGCGCTGAAACGCGTACAGGTCGCCGGCCGAGTCCCACAACTGGCCGAGGTTCTCCTTGCGGCCATCGGAGTACGACACCCACGTGACGCGATGCGAGTTGACATCGATCTCCTCGACCTCGGGGTCATGCATGTACGGCTCGAGAGGACCAGCGCCCACCGTCTCGGCGTAAGCTGCGGCACGCAAGCCGCGTTCGGAGTACTCGTCGAGCAGACCATCGCCGCGCTGCAGCCGCGTCTGATTGATGCGGGCGATCTCCTCGGCCATCCAACGCCCCATCAGCAGTTCGAGACGAGCGCGGTCCTCGCGCAAGCCAACGCGCCGGAGTCCGTCGGCTGCGCTGAATCCGGCCATGTTGATCGAGGGCGTGTCGCTCTCGATCGCTTCGACCAGACGACCCGACAGGCGAGCCGTCAGTTCGCGGACCACTACCCGGTCGACAGTCACGGGCGATCGTCGACTTGTCGATTGTCGAATGGCTGCGGCCAGACGTTGGCAGAGCTGTGTCGCAGCCTGGCTGACACAACGCCCCCCAACTCGGCCAGTGAGCGCATCAACGGCGATCTCCGCAGGCGAACTGCAGAGCCAGCTCGACCGGCAAGCACCGCGGCGGCCCACGGATCGTGAGCGAGCGCGACAACGGTGTCGGCTTCAACGAACGATGCCACTTCGTCGACCGTGTACGGCCGATCTCCGATCAAGGCGACGGCAGATGGGATCGAGCGAATGGTCAGTTGCGCGATGAGCTCCGCTACCCGCTCGAGACCGAGCACCGCGGCCGCGGCTGAACCCGAGTGCTGGTGATGGGCGACGATGACGATGCTGGCCTGAATGGCCAACGGCGAGAGCCCGCCACGAAGACGACCGCCATCCGCGATGACGACCGGGGAATCGAGCGCCGACAGCACCGGCAATACCGATGGTGTCGCGGCGAGTACGACTGCCGCGGCTTCGACTGCACGAGTAGGTGCGACCAAGACATCTACGCCGCACTGTGCTCGCTGCAGCATCGACTGGATGGTGGACCACGAGCCCGGAGTGGACGATGCAGCAACCTCAGCGAGACCGGGCGACCGCGCCACGTCGAGCCACGCCGCCAGACACCCGCCGGCAGGATCGAACTCGGCCACGATGCACGGCTCGCCAAGTGGCCAGGCAGCCACCAGGCCCAACGCGGTTGTGGTGCAACCATCGCCGACCACGGCGACGAGGCTCACGGTGAGATCCCGGCCGTGTCGAGCCCCGGGTCGAGGAGGACCACTCGGACTCTGGTAGCACTCGCCACCACAACCGCATCGACCGCCAAGACTTCGAGCGAGACCGACAGTTGACCGGTGACCGAATCCGGGGCATCTGGCAGACCGACTATCCGGCCGGTGACCGAAACCAATGGAGTGTCGTCGTCGGTTGTGGGAATGACGATCTGTACCTGCGACCGTTCGCGCAGTCCGGCAGGCAGTTCGCCGGAGGGAATGGTCACCGCGACAACGGCCGAGCCGGGCGTCACCAGAGGCCTCACCTGCAGCAGACCGGTCGCGAGCAGTCCGCCCGCGACAACGCGAACCCTGGTGTACTGGCCCACCACCGTTGAGATATCCGCGGTCGGCACCACAGCCAGCGATGGATCCGTCGACAACTCGATCGAACGAAGATCGTCGGAGGTGACTCGTGCGCCCGCAGGCAGGTCTCGCACCACTTGCAGGACGGCGACCCGCCTATCGGCGGTCGAAAATACGAGTAACACCACGCTGACTGCGACCAACGACAACAGCGTTCCAACCGCAATCCGCACTCGCGACCGCGATGAGGGCCGGAAGCCGCTTCGCGTCGAAGCAAGCAATGGCCGTAACGCCTCCGCGCGCGTTGTGTTCACTGACTCCGTCACCTTCACCCGCTAGCACCCAACTGGCAGCATATGACCTCGTGTTCCATCTCCCCCTCCATTCACTTCAAAGATGCACACCAGCCGATGGAAGACGGAATCCGCGACACAGAATTCTCAGTGGGGACCCCATCGATCGCTGCGATAGCCTCATCGTTCGCTAGGAGAGGTGCCAGAGCCAGGTCGAATGGACCGCACTGCTAATGCGGGGAC
>JAYTZE010000750.1:0-10540 GCA_043742385.1 Ilumatobacteraceae bacterium | reverse complement strand
CTGCCGATCATCGCGCCTGAGAACTTCTGCGATGTCGTGACTGTTCAGCCAGCCGCCCGAAGTGGCGGAATCAACGCGATCAAGCCGAGGTATGTGGCGCCATGACGACCAAGCCGACCAAAGGCCAACAGTTCGACCTCACCGTCGCGCACGCTGCAGTGCAGCTCGATGCCGAGGGAGTGCTCGGCGCGTTCCTCGACGGCCAGTTCAGCCGGGATGAGTCGCTGGGCGACTCGACCTGGCTCAACGACAGGACGGAGTTTTTCGCGATTCGCTGGCGATTCGATGGCCAGCACGTGCGGCCAATTCCCGGCTTCGGGCACACCGAGATTCCGCCGACACAGAACCTGGTGTCGGTGTCGGGCCTGACGCTGGTCGAGAACACGGTCGCCGGGCAGCCGGTCGATACCGACCTCGAGACAGTGCTGCGCAGTGGCACGGTGGTGTTCCACCGCTTCATCGACTGGTTGGCGGTGTTTGCCCAGATCGGCGTGTTGCACCTCGGACGACCGATGCCGATCAGCGACATCACGTTCGGTCCACCCGATCGGGGCACCAGCCGCATCGCCGGTTACAACGACGAGCAGTAGGACGGCTGACCGTCGTCTGGAACACTGGGCCGATGACGACCCAAGTAGTCGAGGGACATGCGGGCCAGCAAGCCATCGCGGCGATGTTGGCGTTCGGCACCGACGTGATGTTCACCCTCAACGGGGGCCACATCTGGCCGCTGTACGAGGCCGCACGCGATCAGGGAATGCGGGTTGTCGATACACGTCATGAGCAGACGGCGACGTTCGCAGCCGAGGGCTGGGCAAAGTTGACCCGCCGGCCCGGCCTTGCCGCGCTCACTGCTGGACCAGGCATCACCAACGGTGTGTCTGCGATCACGACAGCGCAGTTCAACGGCTCGCCGTTGGTGGTGATGGGTGGGCGTGCGCCGGAGCTGCGATGGGGTTCTGGCTCGTTGCAGGAGATGGACCCCGTTCCGGTCGTCACCTCGATCACCAAGTCGGCCGTCACCGTGAAAGACGCCAGTCAATCAGCGGCCGTGGTCCATGCCGCAGCACAACTGGCGTTGACGCCGCACCGCGGCCCGACTTTTCTCGACTTTCCTCTCGACGTGTTCGGGCCGTCGGCCGGTGAGCTACCCGACGTCGACGAAGGCATCGGGCGAGGCTCGGCTCCCGACCCGGAAGCGCTCGCTCGATTGGCGGCGTCGATCGCCAATGCCGAACGGCCGGCGTTCATCGTCGGCAGCGATGTCTATTGGGACGGGGCGTGGGCCGAACTGCGCGCTGCGGTGGAAGCGCTACGCGTGCCGTGCTTCTTCAACGGGCTCGGCCGCGGCCTGTTGCCCGCAGACCATGACCTCGCGTTCCTGCGAACTCGTGGAGTGCTGAAGCAGCGCGCTGACCTTGTGGTGGTGCTCGGCACGCCGCTCGACTTCCGCCTCGGGTTTGGCCGCTTCGGCAACGCCCAGGTCGCCCATGTGGTCGATGCCGCGTCGCAAGTCGCCCATCATGTCGATGTCGCGACCGTGGTCGGCGACACTGCACAAGTGTTGCGGTCGCTCGCCGACTACGCCGGGCCCCGCATCGCACACGACGACTGGATCGATGAGCTGCGTGCCGCCGAGTCCGCTGGGCGCGCCGCAGATCAGGTGCTGCTGGCCACAGCCGACGCGCCGATCCGACCGTCGCGCATCTACGGCGAGCTTGCCAAGCGCCTGGCGCGTGACGCCGTGGTGATCTGCGACGGCGGCGACTTCGCGTCGTATGCAGGCAAGTTCGTCGAGGTCTTCGAACCGGGTTGCTGGCTCGACACCGGGCCGTACGGATGTCTGGGCAATGGGCCCGGTTACGCGATCGCGGCTCGCGTCGCTCGCCCGTCGAGCCAGATCGCGTTGCTGCTCGGCGACGGCGCAGCCGGGTTCAGTTTGATGGACGTCGACACGATGGTGCGCCACAAGATGCCGGTTGTGATCGTCGTCGGCAACAACGGCATGTGGGGTCTCGAGAAGCATCCGATGCAGGCGATCTACGGTTGGGATGTGGCCTGCGATCTGCAGCCGGGTTGTCGTTATGACCAGGTCGTGAAGGCGCTGGGCGGCGCCGGCGAACTGGTGACCGATCCCGCCGAGATTGGCCCAGCACTTGATCGGGCGTTCGCATCGGGTGTGCCGTACCTCGTCAACGTGCTTACCGAGCCGGCCGACGTCTACCCGCGCACATCGAACCTCGGCTAGGCGCCAGGATTCAGGCGCAGGCGGTACCGGGGGCGGGCACGACGGTGCCGTCGTCGGCGAGGTCCATCAGCACGGACTCGGCGACGATGAACCCGTCGGCAACCATTGCTGCTTCGCTGATCGGTGTATCGGGATTCAAGAACGCGTAGGTCTGCACGGCCTGCTCGATCGTCGCCCGCTCCTGCGTGCAGGCTGCCGCATTGCCGCTGGCAATCTCTACCTGGGCATCTTTGGCCCGCTGCGCGGGATTGCAGGAGGTCACGGAACCGACGGCAAGGATCATCAGACCGATGGTTGGCCAACTGCTCATTCTCATGCCTTGTGTATCGGCGGTTTGTACTGGCCGATGAGCGGAGATTTTCCGGTGCCCGAAGAGTCGGCTGCGAGGTTCTCGGTAGGCTCGCCGAGATGATCGCCGGGATGTTTGCCCAAGGATTGGAGCCCTAAGCATGGCCGCACACGATGTCGTTGAGTCCGACATACTTGAACGGGTTCTCGGCGCAGCAATGCGCACGGGCGGCGAATTCGCCGAGGTCTTCATCGAAGACAAGCGGTCCACGATGGCCGGGCTCGACGATGGTCGAATCGAGCAGGTCACCAGTGGTCGCGACCGTGGCGCCGGCATCCGCGTCGTCAAGGGTGACACCACCGGGTTCGCCCACACTGCCGATCTCAGCGAGGCCGGTCTGCGCGCGGCCGCCGAGGCAGCGGCCGCAGCCGCAAGTCAGGGCACCGGAGGCGCGAACACTGTCGCACTCACGCGGCAATCAGAGCGTCGGGTCAGCCCCGTCGAACGCTTCGCCGACGAGGTTTCCAAGACCGAGAAGGTCTCGCTGCTGCAGCGGGTCGACGAGGCTGCCCGTGCCAGCGGTGCCGCCATCGTGCAGGTCAGTGCCGGATACGCCGACAGTCGTAAGCGGATCATGATCGCCAACACCCACGGGCTGCTCGCGGCCGACGAGCAGGTCCGCCAGAGCGTGCGCATCAGTGTGGTCGCCAACGGCGATGCAGGTATGCAGACAGGCTTCCAGAGCACCGGCCACACCTTCGGCTTCGAGATGTTCGACAGCATCGATGTGGAAGAACTGGCGCGCGACGCCGCCCGACAGGCGTTGGTCAAGCTCAGCGCTCGCCCGGCGCCCAGCGGCACGATGCCCGTGGTGATCAAGCGCGGCAGCGGCGGGGTGCTGTTCCACGAGGCGTGCGGTCACGGCCTCGAAGCCGACCTCATCGCCAAAGGCGGCAGCGTGTACCGCGGCAAGCAGGGCGAACTGGTCGCCTCGCCGCTCGTCACGTTGGTCGACGATGGCACTATGAGCGGTGAGTGGGGCGCGATCGGTATCGACGACGAGGGTCATCCCAGCCAGTACAACGTGCTGATCGAAGATGGTGTGCTCACCGACTACATGTGGGATTTCCTGCGGGCTCGCAACGAAGGACGCAAGCAATCCGGAAATGGGCGGCGTCAGAGCTACCAGCACCTCCCGATGGTGCGCATGACGAATACCTATGTGCTCAACGGCACCGAGGAGCACGACGACATCGTTCGCGGTACCGACCACGGCGTATACGTCGCCAAGTTGGGCGGTGGCAGCGTCAATCCGGCGACGGGCGACTTCGTCTTCGGCATGACCGAGGCGTATCTCATCGAAGACGGCGAGATCACCGAGCCGCTGCGCGAGGGCAACCTGTTGGGCAACGGCCCGCAGGTACTGCGCGACATCGATCTGCTGGGCAACGACTTTGCGATGGGCAATCCCGGCACGTGTGGCAAGGATGGCCAGGGCGTGCCCGTCGGTGATGGCCAGCCAACCCTGCGCGTCAAGGCGATGACCATCGGCGGCACGGCAGCATGACGGGCACTACCGAACTACAGGCCCTTGCAGATCGAGTCGTGGCCATGGCGCAGCCAGGCGAGCACATCGAGGCCTTCGTGTCGCGCGATTCCGAGACGGATGTCCGTGTCTACGAGGGCCAGGTTGAGCACTTCGTCGCCGCCCAGACCGAGGGCGTCGGCATCCGAGTCATACGCGACGGCCGTACCGGATTTGCCTACGCCGGTGTGCTCGACGAAGCCGCCGTCGCCGAGGTGTTGGCCGAGGCTCGCGACAACGTGCAGTTCGGCACTCCCGACGAATGGGCAGGTCTCGCCGAGCTCGACGGCGTCGACGTGATCGAGCAGGACCTGTGGAGCGACGCGCTGGCGGAGTACTCCACCGACGGCAAGATCGCGCTGGCCAAAGAACTCGAACGACTGACGCTCGCCGTTGATCCGAGGATTCGCGTCGAGGATGCCAACTACTCCGATGCCGCGTCCGAGTCGGCGGTGGCAACGACGACAGGCATCCGCCGCACGGGGCGCGAGAACGGCTGCTACGTCGTCGTGAGCACGATGGCCGACGACGCCGACGAGACCCAAACCGGTTTCGGATTCAGCGTCGGGCGATCGCCGCTGGAGTTCGATCTCGCCAGGGCCGCCAAGGAAGCCAGCGATCGGGCGACGCGCCTGCTCGGCGCCACGAAGCCGTCGACCAAGCGCACCACGGTGGTCCTCGATCCGTACGTGACGGCCAGCTTTCTCGGCATCATCTCCAGCACGCTCAATGGTGAAAGCGTGGCGAAAGGCCGCAGTCTCTTCAAGGACCGCCTTGGCGAGAGCGTTGCCAATTCCATCGTGACGCTCGTCGATGACCCGACTAATCCGAAGGCGTACACGGCGACCGATCTCGATGGCGAAGGCCTTGCTGCACGCCGCAACGTGCTGATCGACGCCGGAGTGCTGCAGCAGTTCGTGCACTCGTCCTATTCGGCTCGGCGTGTCGGTACGAAGAGCACCGGTAACGCGATCCGTGGGGGATTCAAAGGAACCCCAGGCGTGGGATGCCTGGCGCTGCAGTTACTGCCGGGCAATCGTGATCAGGATGCAATGATCGCCGATGTCGACGACGGTGTGCTGATCCAGTCGGTCACCGGTCTGCACTCCGGTGTCAATGCCATCAGCGGCGATTTCTCCACCGGTGCCTCTGGCCTGTCGATCTCCAATGGTCAGGTCGGTGGCCCGATCCGCGAGTTCACGATCGCCTCGACCCTGCAGCGCATGCTGCACGATGTTGTCGAGATCGGTAACGACATCGACTGGCTCCCCATGCGCGCGGCAGGCGTCAGCCTGGTCATCCGCGACGTCACCCTCAGCGGGTCCTAGCCGCCAGGGCGCCGTCGCAGCGTCTCCGACAATGGACGGCAGTGCAGACCATGCGCCGCCGCCAGGGTGGTATCGAGCACCACCCGTGTCGGGCGGATGGTGCCGGCCAGCGCCAGTGATCCGGTAGAGATTGCGCGTGGATCGAACCCCATCCACAGCGCGAACATCGCAGCCAGCTCGGCGCGACTGATGGCTTCCGGGCCGGCGACATTGAGCGGGCCACGGATCTCAGGACGTGTGGCCAGCGAACTGAGCGCCGCCGCAACGTCGGCGGCGTGGGCGGGGCAGCGATACTCGTCAGTGAAGAACCTCATCGCCTTCTTACCCGTGATCGCCAGTTCAACCTCGGTCTGTATCGCCGCCGGTCGCCGGGTGCCATAGAGCAACGACGTGCGTACCAACACAGCGCTCGGACATTCGGAAACCACGGCCCGTTCGGCCTCCAGCTTCATCACGCCGTAGTCGGTGATCGGGAACGGCGTGTCGTACTCCCTGTACGGCTCGGGTCGGCCGGCAAAGATTGCATCGCTGCTGACGTGCACCAGCCGCGCGCCGCACATCTCGGCGACTTCGGCGATGTTGCGGCTGCCCTCGACGATCGTGCGCCGATCCCCCTTGCGGTACGCGAGATGCACGATTGCCGTCGGCTTCCACGAGCTAATCTCGTCGATCACACGCTCGCGTTGGCGAATGTCGATCACCGTCGACGGTGGCGCGAACAACTCCCAGTCCTCCGCCTCGGACGCGATCCCCAGATGCTGCCCTAGAAAGCCGGACCCACCGGTGATGACCATGAACCGCCTACGGCGTGGAGTCCAACGCACTTGGCGAGCCTACGGGGTACCGTTGCCGCTCGTGCCAGCTCCTCTCGCCGCTGCCGCGGCCCGACATCCGCATCTCGCCGCCCCGTTGCCGGCCGGTTGGGTGCGGGTCGACATGCACAGCCACACGATGTGGAGCGGAGATTCGACGACGACCCCCGATGAGATCGCCGACGCGGTCACCGTTGCGGGCATCGATGTGCTGTGCATCACCGATCACAACGCGATCAAGGGCGCTGTCGACCTGGTCGATCGCCTGCCGTGCCGCGTGATTGTCGGTGAGGAACTGCGTACACACGCCGGTGAGATCATCGGCTTGTTCCTCGAGGAGCGAATCCCGGTGGGGGTGCAACCCGACGATGCGGCCCGGGCGATTCGGGCACAGGGTGGCATCGTCTACATCCCGCATCCGTACGATCCGATGCGTCGCAACATCAGCACAACCGCGCTCGACGCGCTGATCGACAACGGGCTCGTCGATGCCATCGAAGTGATCAACGCCAAGACCTCGCTGCGCAGCTTGAACGAGCGCGCCGCAGCGACGGCCCGAACTCATCGGCTGGCCGCCGGTGCAGGCAGCGACGCCCACGTCCCCGACGCCATCGGTGCAGCGTACGTCGAGATGCCCGACTTCGACGGGCCACACGACTTCTTGGTGAAGCTCCGCCTCGGCCGGCCTGTCGGCCACCATTGGGACGAGCCGCGACCGTGGTCATCGCGAGTCCTCCCGAGCACCACCGTCGAGTAGAACGGACGCCCCGTGCCCATCATCCACGCCGTCATCCTTGGCCTCGTGCAGGGACTCTCAGAGTTTCTGCCCATCTCATCGAGTGGTCATCTTCTGCTCGTGCCCTGGTTGTTCGATTGGCACGACTTCGACAACGCGGCGATCGAGAAGGCCTTCGATGTGGCTCTGCACCTCGGCACGCTCGCTGCCGTGGTCGGGTACTTTCGTCGCGAGCTGGTGGTCTATGTGCGCGAGGGAGTTCGGCTGCTGGTGCGGCGCGAGCGCCCAGTCAATGCCGAGGGCAGGCTGGCCTGGCTGCTGGTGTTGTCGTCGCTCCCTGCTGCGGTCGCCGGTGCGCTGTTCGAGAAGACCATCGACAACAGGCTTGGTACGCCCGGCCTCATAGCGGTTTCGCTGATCGTGTTCGGTGTGTTGCTGGCCATCGCCGACCGCCGCGACGGCCAGCGTTCACTCGCTGACTATCAAGGTGACGATGCGCTGAAGATCGGAGCCGCCCAGGTGCTGGCCTTGAACCCGGGTACGTCGAGGTCGGGTATCACGATGACAGCGGCGCGGTTCTTGGGCTTGTCACGTGACGCCGCAGCGCGGGCCAGCTTCCTGATGGCGATACCTGTGACCGCAGGTGCTGTTGCCTACAAGTTGTTGAAGCTCGTCAGCGACGGGATCCCCACTGGCCTCGGTGTACCGATGATCGTCGGCATCACGACGGCGGGTGTGTCGGGATGGGCCGCAGTGTGGGGGACCTTGCGACTGATCCGCACCCGCAGTTTCATGCCGTTCGTGGTCTACCGCTGCGCCCTCGGCGTCACCGTCCTGGTCATCCTCGCCGCCGGTTGGCGCTAGGAACTCCGCGGGCTACGGACCGGGGGTGAGGGCGAGGGCCACGGCGTCGGCCAGCAACGCTGCGGCCATGGCGGGTGCAGCGTCGGCTGGGATCGCCACCATCAGTTCGGACTCGCCCTCATCGACGACAACGCCGGCGGCGACGAACTGATCGCCAGCGTAGACGCCGAGGTGGTCGCCGATGGCGAAGTGGTCGACCGACGCTGACACCGCGAATGCAACCCATCCTGCGGGTACGAGGCCGGCCGAGCCGGCGGCTGCCACGTCGGCTGTCGTGACGATCTCGCCAGCTCCGATGCGCTGCCGAGCGACGGCCGCAGGATCGTCGGTCACCGCGTCCGGCGGCACCACGGCGCGAGGGACATCGCGGCGCTCTGCAGTGATTGCTTCTCCGGGACCGATTGCGCCCGTGGTCATCCACACCGACTGTTGCTCGCCCCACGAGCGTCGTGCCGCGTCGACATCGCCCAAGGCACGAGCTGCACCAAGGCTGACCAATGAGGCGACGACCGCGACGCCAAGCCAGTAGATCCACGGATGGCGGGCCACCATCAGGCGTGCCAAGGCCAGCTGGTGCATGCGACCTCCCTCGACAGATCGAGTGAACGATTGGGGGAAGTCAGGCCCGACTGTATCGGTCGGTGTAGGTGTTCAGTCTGGGGTGGAGGTTGTCTTTGCGGGTGTCGCCGGCTTCACGGCTGGTGCTGCTGTCGTTGAGCCGGAGTCTGTCGACGGCGAGTTGCCGTTGGTCGACGGCGATGATTCCGTTGCAGTCGTCGTTGTCGACGACGACTTCGATTTACCACCTCGGCTATCCGTCTTGTAGAAGCCGCCGCCTTTGAATGTGACCCCGACGGGCGTGAACACCTTCTTGACCTGCAGTTTCTTGCCGGTCGCCGGATGTTCGGCATAGGTCAGCGCGTCGTCGGTGAAGGCTTGCTGGACCTCGATGGTCTCGCCGGTGTCGATGAACTTGTAGACGTAAGTAGGCATATCGGCTCCGCCATGTGCATTAGCAGTCGAACTATTCGACTGCTAATACTAGCGTCCCGGGCTTTGGCCGTAACATCCCCAGCATGCAGGTTCGCACCGCCGTCATCCCCGCAGCTGGACTGGGGACGAGGTTCCTTCCCGCCACTAAGGCCGTTCCCAAGGAATTGCTGCCGATCATCGACACGCCTGCGCTGCAACTGATCATCGATGAGGCGGTGGGCGCCGGAATCGACCACATCGTGGTCGTCACCAACCGCAACAAGCCGGCGATCGAGGCCTACTTCGAATCGTCCGACGATGTTGTGGCCAAGTTGCAATCCACCGGCCGGCACGCCATGGCTGATCGGCTCGAGTCGATCGGGCGCGACGTGCGCGTCAGCTTCGTCTATCAGGATGCAGCACTCGGACTGGGACACGCCGTTGGCTGCGCCGCATCGACTGTCGGCGACGAGCCGTTTGCGGTGATGTTGCCCGACGAGTTGATGGGTGATTCGTCGCTGCTCGACCAGATGGCCAGGTTGTGCGAATCGTCTGGCGGCAGCGTCGTCGGACTGAAACGGGTTCCTCGCGAACAGGTCAGTTCGTACGGGGTCATCGACCCCTCCACGGAACTCGACGAGTCGGGTGTGATCGGCATCCGCACGATGGTGGAGAAACCGAGCGTCGAGGATGCGCCGAGTGATTTGATCATCATCGGCCGCTACGTGCTGACTCCCGACGTGTTCGCCGAGATCGCGGGCTTGGAACCGGGTAGCGGTGGCGAGATTCAGCTCACCGATGCGCTCAGGGCGCAGGCCGCCCGCAGCCCGTTCCACGGCGTCCTCTCGAGCATCCGCCGCTACGACACTGGCACGCCGCTCGGGTGGCTGAGTGCCGTGGTCGATATAGCGCTCGACGACCCAACGATCGGCGAAGAGTTCGTAGCCTTCCTGCGCTCGCGTCTCAGCTGACCCGGCGGAACCGGCCGGGAAGGTCGAGCACGAGGCCGTGCTGATCCACGTCGAACTCGACGGAGTCGTCGCCGTGCTCGAACGCCCAGCGGTGGGTGTCGAGCCGAATGTAACGATGCGTTGCCGCTCGTACATCGAGCGTTTCCACGTCAATGGTCACCACGGGAAGTTCGGCACTGTCGCCGATGTGCAGCGGTAACCGGCGGATCGGCAGCGAATGGGTGAACGGCGTGCACGCCAGGTCGATGTCGTAGCAGCCGTCGAGCTCGATGCGATGGGCACCGTTCATTTCCCCCCATCGGGCGGTGCCGTCGGTGGCAAGCCACAGGTCGGGCTCGTCGAGATCGCGGAACAGCAAGAACTGCCGGACCTGCCACGAGGCGGTCAGGCGCGCGACGTACTGCACGCGCTCTCGACCGACCTGGCCGCTGATGGTCCAGCCTTCGTTCTCCCATCGGAAGTCGGTGACCTCACTGTGGTCGCCTTCCCACACGCTCCACCGCGCCGCGTGACCGCTCGCGGGCAGAGCGGTGTAGTGGCTCACCGATGAAACGGTACCGTTCGGGTCGTGATCAGCGAACACGAGGCCCGCCAATACGTGCTCGATCGTTGCGTCGTCGCCGAGGTCGTCGAGGCGTCGATCTCCGATGCGGTCGGCACGGTTCTGGCCGAGGCCGTCGTCGCCGCAGAAGACGTGCCACCATTCGAGAACTCGGCTGTCGATGGCTACGCGGT
>JAYTZE010000749.1:0-2647 GCA_043742385.1 Ilumatobacteraceae bacterium | reverse complement strand
TGAGCTGCAAGACTTGACCCGATGGCGAAGATGAACGTCAACCGAGCACGAGGCGGTGACGACGACTTTGGTGACGTCGGGGCCGAGCCAACGATGCCTGCGAAGTACGCCGGGACGTGTGCCACGTGCAGTCAGCGGTTCGCCGTCGGAGATCAAATCGCCTCAGTTCTCGTCGACAAGAAGATGACATATCACCACGGCGCATGCCGCTACCCGGCAACGGCTCTCCTCGTGCACGACACGACGGAGGCCGACGTCGACGCCATGTCTACGGCGCGCAAAGCATCGGAGACCGGAAAGTGCTGCGCCACGACCAACAAGGGCAAGCCGTGCAACAACGCCGCGCAGACAGGTGAGCAGTTCTGCGGTCCACATCTCACGCAGCTCGTTGCTCGGCCCACCGAGGCGCTCTGAAACGGTCGTCCACAAGCGCAGGCCGCCTCACAGTGCCGTCCGCTCCGTCTAGTACGGTCGCACTGATGACACAAGCACGACCAAGTAGCCAAAGAAGACGGCGGCGGCTCGAGTCCTCCTGCAAAGCCAGTGTGAAACTTGGCTGTGGATCGGATGCGTCGCGCTGAGCACGAGGCTCCCGCGAGTCCGGACGCGCATCTCGATGAGCATGGATGACGAACTGGCATCGCTTCTCGAGGGTTCTTCCTCGCATGCTTGACGTCTCAGCAGAGCGGCCAGCGTTCTTGGTATCGGAGCCGGCCGAG
This sequence comes from Ilumatobacteraceae bacterium, assembly GCA_043742385.1. Taxonomy (GTDB): domain Bacteria; phylum Actinomycetota; class Acidimicrobiia; order Acidimicrobiales; family Ilumatobacteraceae; genus JAENVT01. The sequence continues at coordinate 1,928 of JAYTZE010000749.1, read as the reverse complement.
CCGGCGTATGTCAGATCGCCTGTGACCGCGATCCGGCTGCTTGTGTCCCTTGCGATCCTCGGATTCATGTATGTGACGTTGCATGGCGCCGACGACGGCCAGTTCGCGATTGGCTTCGGCGACTTTCTCGGTTCGCTTCCGCGGTGGCTGGTGTCGAGCATTGTCAGCATCTGCCAGATCGCCTTTGTCGTCGCGGCGAGTCTCGGGTTCATCAGCCAACTCGTCCTCCGCCGCTTCGCCCGTGTTGGCCGCATGCTGCTTGCCGCGATCGTCTGCACCGCTGGTCTGATCGCGATGTCGAAGCTCGTGGGCGTCTCGACACTGCCGCTCGTGCCATCACAGCAGGGTGGCGGGCCTGGTTCGGGTTTGGGCGCTTCGGGCCTGAGTGGCTACGGCATCGGTGCCGCGTTCCCAACGACGTTGAACCTGGGCGTGATCGCCGCGTTGATGTTCGTCGATCGAGGTCATTGGCCAGATCGCTGGCGATGGATCGGCCGAGTCGTGCTGGGCCTGGGGATCGCGGCGAGGCTGGGTGTCAGCCTGGCGGACCCGGCCACGATCATCACTGCCGTCGCGATTGCATCGGCCGCGTCGTCGCTGGTCCAACTGTTCCTCGGAGCCCCCAACACACGCCCGCGAGCCGTCGTCGTCGGCCAGATCCTCGAGCGCCTTGGCTACAAGGTCTCATCGGTGGAACGCTTCGGCGGATTCCGCGGCTTCGCAGGATTCAGGGTCTACATCGACAACGGCCAGCAGTTGATCGTGAAGGTCACCAGCCGCGATTTGTGGGCAGCCCTGCTCCCGGTGCACATGTACCGAGCAGCGCGATTCCGCGAGGTCGGCCAGGATCGACCGTTCCGGTCCCTTCGCTCCGTCGTCGAACACGAAGCCCTGTGCGCGTTGAAGGCCCACTCCGACGGAGTCCCCACTGGACGGCTGGCCGTGGTTGCCGAGTTCCCGCCGAACGCGATGATGATGGCCTTCGACGCGCGGTCGCGCGTGTCGTTGAGCGATCTCGATCCGTCGCGTCGCACCCCCGAACTTCTGGGTTCGGTCTGGGCGATCGTGGACGCACTGCAACGAAGTCATACGGTGCATCGCGGCCTCAACGATGACGCCCTTTGGGTCGACGATGATGGCGCCGTCGTGCTTGTTGGATTCACCTCCGCCTCGTTGGGTGTGGTCGGCTCCGCCCTGTCGACAGACGTTGCCGAAGTCCTCGCAGCAACAGCCGCGCCGCTCGGAGTCCAACGCGCCGTGGAATCAGCCGTTGCCGGTGTCGGGCCCGCCGCGGTCGCAGCAGCGCTGCCGCGGCTGCAACCCCTCGCGCTGACTCCACGGACGAGAGCTGCCGTCAAGGCTGCCGGCTGTCTCGAGGATCTCCGTGAGGAGGTACGCCGTGTGACCGGCGCCGACGACGTTCCGATCGCGGAACTCGAGAGGATCAAGACGGGCACGGTGGTCACCATCGCGGTGGCGGCACTTGCGTTGTGGTCGCTGGTTCCCCAATTTCTCGGCGTCGGCTCGCTGTGGGGGGAGCTGCAGCGAGCCAACTGGCGGTGGGTCGCCGCTGCGCTCGCGCTGTCGGCGCTCACGTATGTTGGCGCTGCCCTGGCACTCGACGGCTCACTGCCTGAGCGGCTGCCGGTCGGCCCGAACCTCGGCGTGCAGGTGGCCACGTCGTTCGTCGGGGTCGCCGCGCCCGGCGGGGGACTGGCCCTGACCGCGCGTTTTCTCCAAAAGCGGGGTATCGACACGGCGACGGCTGTCGGGGCGGTGGGCGTCGACACGATTGCCGGCGTCATCGTTCACTTCATGCTCACCGGGTTGTTCATTGCGCTCGCAGGTTCCACGGGACTGCAGACATTTGACCTGCCGTCGTGGGGCACCATCGGCTTGATCGCCGTCGGAGTAGCCCTGGTCGCGGC
>JAYTZE010000748.1:0-2652 GCA_043742385.1 Ilumatobacteraceae bacterium | reverse complement strand
CGTGTCGATCCAGCCGGAGCTGCGTCGACGATCCTGTCGTTAGCTTCGCTCGATGTGGTCGCGTCTTGGTCTGGTGATCCGGGCCGCAGCGATCTGATCGGGCTCGCCGTCGTGACCGACCTCGAGGCGTGCGAGGTGGCCTGGATTCCGGCCGACACGCTCGCCCATCCCGATGTGCTCACCGCGCTTGTGTCTCATCCTGAGCTGCGTGGTCACAATGCCAAGGCGCTGATGCGCTGGTCACTCGGCCACGGTGTGACGATCACGGGCCTGCAGATGGACGTGGCAATCGCTGCGTACCTGATCGACCCAGCCGACGTTCGCTATGCGTTGGCGGATCTGCTGCGGCGGTACACGCCGTTCCAGTTGCCCGCGACAGACGCGGCGTCCTCGGGGCAGCTCGACTTCACCGAGGAGGGTGACGACGATCGGCGTGTCGCCGGGCGTGGCGCGTTGGCCGTTGCGCATCTCTCGTCGGCATTGCAGGCGGCCCTCGACAAGCAGGGGATGGCCGAGCTGTACGCAACGATCGAGAATCCGCTGGTGGGCGTGCTCGCCGAGATGGAATTCGTCGGCATAGCCGTCGACATGACTGAGCTGCAGCGGTTGAACCAACACCTCACCTCGGAGAGCGAGCGCCTCGCCGCTGAACTGCAGCGGGTCGTCGGCAGGCCGTTCAATTTCAACTCGCCGGTGCAGCTGCGCGAGCTGCTGTACACCGAGAAGCAGTTGGCGCCGCAGAAGAAGACCAAGACGGGTTACTCGACCGATGCGGCGACGTTGCTGAGGTTGCGAGACGAGTGGCCGGAGTTCATCGATCCGCTTATGCAATACCGCGAGATGGAGAAGCTCCGCGGCACATACGGAACGGGCCTGATGGCCGAGGTGGCGCCTGATGGCCGGATTCATGCGACGTTCAATCAAACGGTGGCGCGCACCGGGCGTCTCAGCAGCGATCAACCGAACCTGCATAACATCCCGGTGCGCAGCGATGAAGGTCGCCAGTTCCGCAAGGCGTTCATTCCGGCGCCGGGTTACGTGCTGCTGGTCGCCGACTACAACCAGATCGAGCTGCGCTGCATCGCCCATCTGGCTGCGGATCCTGGCCTGATCGAAGCGTTTCGCAGCGGTGTCGATATTCACAACGCGACGGCATCGAGAGTGTTCGGTGTCGAGCCGGCCGACGTGACCATCGAAATGCGGTCGAAGGCGAAGATGGTCAGCTACGGCCTGGCGTACGGCATGGAGTCGTACGGCCTCGGTCAGCGCCTGGGGATTCCTACGGCCGATGCAGCGGTAATCCTCGATGCCTACTTCGTGGCATTTCCCAACGTGAAGGCGTACATGGATCGCACGGTCATCGAGGCCCGCATGCGCGGGTACACCGAAACGCTGTTCGGTCGTCGGCGCCCGATCCCCGAACTTTCGAACTCCAACTTCAGAATTCGTCAGGCAGGCGAACGGCAGGCGATGAACGCCGGAATCCAGGGGCTTGCTGCGGACATCTTCAAGGTGGCGTTGGTCCGAATCCACGCTGCGTTGTCCGAGTCTCATGTGGCCAGCAGATTGATCCTGCAAGTACACGACGAGGTGTTGGTCGAGGTGCCCGAATCGGAGCGCGACACCGTGGGACCGATGGTGATCGACATCATGCGCAACGCCGCCGAACTCGACGTCCCGCTGGAGGTCAACGTCTCGTGGGGCACCAGCTGGGCGAGCGCAAAGGGTTGAATACCGCCGGCGATCGCCGAAATCAGACCCATCGGAGTGTTTTTCGCCCTCCCGGGTGGGCCGCAGACACTCCGATACGAGTCTGATGAGTCACTGGTTTGAGCCGATAGCCGAACATTTGGGATCGGCCTATCTGAGGTACTCGTTTACGAAGGGGACCACGCAGGAGGTCGACTTCGTCGTCGAGGCACTTGGCCTGACGGCGGGGGATCGAGTGCTCGACGTCGGATGCGGACCCGGCAGGCACGCGTACGAACTCGCAAGCAGGGGACTGGTGGTGCATGGCATCGATATCAGCCAGCGATTCATCGATATCGCGAACGAGTCGGCGCCTCCGGGAGCGACGTTCGAACGACTCGATGCTCGTACCGTGCCATTCCGGGCCGAGTTCGACTCGGCAATCTGCCTATGCCAAGGAGCCTTTGGGTTGATGACCGCGGATGGCGAGAATGAGGCCGTTCTGTCGGGCATCGCCGCGGCGCTGAAGCCTGGCGGGATGATGGCTCTGTCCGCTTTCAGCGGCTACTTCGCCGTCAAGTACCACGAAGCGGCCACATTCGATGCGGCCACCGGGGTCAGCCACGAGCGTACCGAGGTTCGTGATGAGGCGGGCGTTGCCGCCGACGTCGACCTGTGGACGTCGTGCTTCACACCTCGTGAGCTGCGCCTGATGTGTGACCAGGCGGGACTCGATGTCGTCGACATCTGGAGTGTCGAGCCGGGTGCATATCGCCGCACACCACCGTCGACCGAGACAGCTGAATTCTTGGTGATCGCCCGTCGCGGCTGATGGAGGCCGCAATCAGCGCTGGTATCCTCAAGCGGTCCGGAATTCGCCGGGCCATTCTTGCAGTGCTATTCGAAAGCGATTGTCCTTTGTCCGATACCACGACCTTCTCCGTAGCCAGCGGTGCCATGGGC
>JAYTZE010000747.1:0-5281 GCA_043742385.1 Ilumatobacteraceae bacterium | reverse complement strand
GGCGGACGAAGCGCCCGAGGCCGCGTATGTGCGCCCGACGATCGTGACGATGCCGGCGCAGACCGACATCGTCGCCACGGAGACCTTCGCGCCGCTGTTGTACGTCATGGGATACGACGAATTCGACGAAGCGATCACGTTGCAGAACGGTGTGCCACAGGGACTGGCCAGCAGCATCTTCACCACCGATGTACGCGAGGCCGAGCGATTCTGTGCCGCAGACGGAAGCGACTGCGGCATCGCCAACGTCAACATCGGGCCCAGCGGCGCCGAGATCGGTGGTGCCTTCGGTGGCGAGAAAGCCACCGGTGGAGGCCGTGAGAGCGGCAGTGACGCGTGGAAGGCTTACATGCGCCGCGCCACCAACACCATCAACTACTCCAATGATCTCCCCCTGGCCCAAGGCGTGAAGTTCGCCTGACCCGCACAGCCCGCACGAATCCCGCCCAAACCCCCGATCGGGCGCGAAAAATGCTACCCCAGGGGTAATATCGCGCCCGAGTAGGCTCATTGGGCGCGATGAAGGCCAGGTCAGGCGTGATATCGCGCCCAACTGGGTGGACTCGCAGCGCGAGAGCCAGCGGGGACCTCAGCGGGTGCGCTGCAGAACGCGCAGGCTGCCGGTGACCCCGATCTCGATGAACAATCCGCTGCGCAGCGCCGGCAGGTAGATCTGCTCGTACGGCGGTCGGCCCCCATCGGCCGGGTCAACGAAGACATCGTGGATGGCCATCGTGCCCCCGATCGCAACATGCGGTGCCCAGCCCTGGTAGTCGAGGCGGGCAGGTTCCACGCCATGACCGCCGTCGATGAACACCAGCGACAGCGGTGTCGACCAGTAGCGGGCGACTGCCGGCGACTGGCCGACGACAGTGACAACGACGTCATCCAACCCGGCATCGTGGATCGTGGCTCGGAAGGTTGGCAGTGTGTCCATCCGTCCGGTGCGCAGGTCGACAACGGTCGGATCATGGTGCTCCCACCCGAGCTGATTCTCCTCGCTGCCACGGTGATGGTCGATGGCGAACAGCAGGGTTCCGGCAGCCCGGGCGGCGGCTCCGAGCCACACCGTCGAGCGACCGCAGTACGAGCCGATCTCGACCATCGGGCCGGCGACCCTGAGCCCAGCGGCAACGGCAGCGGCGTACAGCGCATCGCCCTCCTCGCTGGGCATGAAGCCCTTCGCTGCAAGCGCATGAGCGCGTAGAGCAGGGCCGAGGGGCGCCGAAGGCATGCCGGGCACCATAATCGGCGTGTGTCAGAAGCCGCGATTGATCCGCCCACTGACGCGGTGACGTCCGAGTGGCGTCTTCCAACATGGGCGCAGTTGATCGCTCCGCTTGTGGCGGCAGCGCTGGTGTTGATTGCAACCAGGAACGACCCGTTGCTGTCACCCGACTCGATCACCTACCTGTCCGTGGCCGACCACGTGCGATCAGGGCACGGGTTCAGCGACTTCACCACCGAGCCGTCGGCCGTCTTTGGCCCGATCTATCCCCTGCTGCTGTCACCCGGTGGCCGCAGCCTGGTGTGGGCGACGCTCGTGGGCGCTGCGGCGATTGCGGCCGGCAGCGCACTGATGGGGTTGCTGCTTTTTCGCCGCGTTCGCCCAATGATGGCACTGGCTGGTGCTCTGGCCTTCGGTGCGAGTCAAGGATTCGTGCGAATGGCATCGGTCGTGTGGAGCGAAGCACCGTATGCCGTTATTGCGCTAGCGACCTTGGTTGTGTTGTCGCGTCAGCCACTCACGAATCGCAGCGCGGGGATCGGTGGATTGCTGGCCGGTCTCGGCTTCCTCACCCGCTACGCCGGCATCGGGCTGGTGGCAACCGGCGCGGTGGTCGTCGCGGTGTCGGCTTGGCGCACGGATCAACGCGCCGAGCTGACGAATCGACTGGGTGCCTTCACAGCCGGCGCCGTGTGCGTCAGCTCGCTCTGGATCATCCGCAATCTCGTCCAGGCCGGTCAGCCGTTGGGCCCGCGATTCGAAGGTGGCACCTCCGAGCCGCTGACCCGAACCATCTGGCTGGCCCTGTCCGGCACCGGTCACATCGTCGTCGGCGACGGCTGGTCCGAATCTGCGAGCGCTCGCTTCGGTGCGGCCATCGTGATCGCCGTGGCCGTGCTCGTGGCCCTCGCTCTGCAGAGCCGCAAAGCCATACCGCTCGATGCCGGTGTGGCGATGTTCGCGGTCACCTCCTTCACCGTGCCCATCGTCGCTCGCATGGCCACAGCCAGCGACATCGAACTGCGCGTGATGTCGCCGATGTTGATTCCTGTGATCTACCTGGCCAGCGTGACATTCGACCGCATGTGCACGAGGCGCGGCGTCGCCGTTGCAGGCACAGTGGTGCTGGGTTGGTGGGTGTACCAGGGCGCTGCATTCGCCGTACGTTTTCCCGACCTCGCGCCCGGCGGAAGCGGCTACAAACCACAGTTCGCGCCGCAGCTGTACGACGTGATCGATGCATTGCCGGCCGATGCCAGGTTGTTGTCCAACAGCCCGCAACGGGTGTGGTGGTTCACGCAGCGCGAACCAACCTTGATGGGTTTCACCAGGCCGCGACCGGGTAACAGTCATTATCCGATCGACGCCGAGCACACCGTGCAGGAGGCCTGTGCAGGACCTACGTATCTCGCCTGGTTCGACAACCTACAAAACGCCGGCGGCGGCCCAAACGAGCGCCGACCCGACCTCGTTGCCCTCGTCGACCTGCGGCTCGAAACCTCGGTACCCGGAGGTCAGCTGTATCGCCTCGCGCCGCTCGACATCAGCGAGTGCCCTGGACCCGAACCGAGTGGACCCGAACCGAGTGGACAAGGATGAAGCCATGACCGCCCTCGACGATCTCGTCAAGCTGCTCGACCTCGAAGCGATCGAGGTCAACCTGTTCCGTGGCAGGTCGCCCGACGAGAGCCGCCAGCGCGTGTTCGGAGGCCAGGTTGCCGGCCAGGCACTGGTGGCCGCCACCCGCACCATCGACGACCCTGGCAGGCAGGTTCACTCTCTGCACGCCTACTTCCTGCGTCCAGGCGACCCGCTGGTGCCCATCCTGTACGAGGTCGACAGGATTCGCGACGGCCGCAGTTTCACGACGCGACGCGTGGTAGCCATCCAGCACGGCAAGGCGATCTTCAATCTGCAGGCCAGCTTCCATCTTCACGAGCCCGGCGCGGATCATCAATTGACAATGCCGATCGACGTCCCGCCCCCCGAGTCGCTGCCCGACTTCAAGACTCGGATGGAGCCGTACAAGGAACGGATGGGCGTGTGGTTCGACCGGCCACGGCCGATCGACATCCGCTACATCGACCGCGACCCGTTCAATCGCCAGGACAATCCGGCCGGCGGTCAACGCGTTTGGATGCGCGCCGATGGTCGCCTTGCCGACGATCCCACGCTGCACGCCTGCGTCGTCACCTACGCGAGCGACATGACCCTGCTCGACACCACCGTGCTGCCGTTCGGGTTGTCGTGGGACAGCCCCGGCATGCAGATGGCCAGCCTCGATCATGCGATGTGGTTCCATCGCTCGTTCCGCGCCGACGATTGGTTGCTGTACGACCAGAAGGCGATCTCGACCAGTGCTGGACGCGGGTTGGCAGGCGGCGCGATCTTCACCAGCGATGGCACACTTGCCGTCACGGTGGTGCAAGAAGGTCTGGCCAGAATCGGCAAAAGTTGAGCAAGCGCCATTCGGTTCGGTGCTGCGTCACCATCGCGCTAGCAATGCTCGCCGCCGGTTGCGCCGACGATTCGTCTGGCGTCGAGGTCAGCTCCGTGGGGTCCATTGCGGCGCCAGCAGAGGCAACGACTCCGAGCGTGCCCGCAGATACGACGCCGGACACAACCAGCGCGACATCAACCGCATCGCCCGGCGACACCACGACGACGGCCACCACGGCACCAGCAGTGCCCCTCGGCGATCCGGTCGTGGCGTTTGCCCAACTCGACGGCTTCAACCAGTCGGTCGGGATGTCGTGGCGGCCGACCGACGCGACCGTCTATGTGGTCGAACAAGACGGGCGAGTCGTGATCATGGTCAACGGCGAACCGGGCGCGGTCGCGCTCGACATGAGCGATCTCACCAGTGCCGGCGGCGAGCGCGGCCTGCTCGGTCTTGCCATCAACGCCGACGGAAGTTTGGCGTACGTCAACTACACCGACAACGACGGAAACACCCAGATCGACGAGTACTCGATCGTCGCCGACGGCACGTTCGACCCAGCCACACGTCGCGCGGTGCTCAACTTCGCCCAGCCGTACCCCAACCACAATGGCGGCGACTTGGCCTTCGGCCCCGACAACCTGTTGTACATCGGCACCGGCGACGGTGGCTCGCGTGGCGACCCGGACCGGCGGGCGCTCAACCTCGCAGAATGGCTCGGCAAGATGCTGCGCATCGACCCGCGGGCAACCACCGATGCGGCCTACACCGTGCCGCCCGACAATCCCTTCGTCGGGATCGATGGAGCACTTGCCGAGATATGGTCGATCGGTCTCCGCAACCCATGGCGATTCAGCTTCGATCGAGCCACCGGTGATCTGTGGATCGCCGATGTCGGTCAGAACCAGTGGGAAGAAGTCGACGTCGCCTGGGCCGCCGACGGTGGTGGGCGGGGCGTGAACTTCGGATGGAGCGCCTGGGAGGGGAGCCACCCGTTCAACGCCGACCAACCCCCCGACGGTGTGACGCCCCCAATCCACGAATACGAGCACGTCGGCGACGACTGTTCGATCAGCGGCGGCGCGCTCTACCGAGGCGCGGAGATTCCTGCCCTCGTCGGCTGGTACGTGTTCGCCGACTATTGCAGCGGCCAGGTACGCGCACTGCAGATCGCAGACCGCACGGTGGTCAAGCAACAATCCCTCGGCCGCGCCGCGAACATCACCGCTGTGCGCGAAGGACCCGGCGGTGAGCTGTTCGTGCTCTCCGGCGACGGCCCGATCTACGCGGTGACGCCCGGCTGATCACGCCACTCGTTCGAGCTCCGCCGCACGCCCTGGAACGTCGGTCGACACCACTCGCACTCGCAACTCGTCGCCCGGCTCCACGTGATGAGCTTCAACGCGTGACACGACGGGAAGGTCACACAACTGGATGCGCGCTCCGCGATCATCGACATCGGTCACCACTGCGGTGAACGTTCGCTGAGTCTGCGCGCTGAGCAGGGCGACCTCCGCCAAGTCGATGACTGCCCGTTCGATCTGGTTCGCCGTGTCGTCGGCACGTCCCATCACGACCGGCAGTTGGGGAAAGGCGGCGGCGATCTCCTCGGG
>JAYTZE010000746.1:0-5284 GCA_043742385.1 Ilumatobacteraceae bacterium | reverse complement strand
AGCCGGGATTGCCGCCGTGCTCACCCCCGGCGCAACCTCGGTCCAGATCATCGCCGAAGTTGCCGCCGCCCTCGCCGCGGCCGCCGCCAACACGTGAGCCGGTACGCCTTCGGCGTGCCGTCTCACCCACGACCAACAGTGCGTCAGTCGAGCGTGGAGGGGTCGGCGAGGAGGTCGGCGATCGTCTTGCAGAAGGCCGCCGCCGGCGCGCCGTCGAGTACGCGGTGATCCCAGGTGAGGCTGAGGGTCAGTCGCTTGGTCGTCGCAACGACTCCGTCGACAACGATCACATCGTCGCGGAGTCGGCCAACGCCGAGGATCGCCGCATTCGGCGGGTTGATGACGGGAGTGAACATGTCGACCCCGAACATGCCGAGCGCGGACACCGAGAAGGTGCCACCCTCCAACTCGTCGAGTTTCAGCGAACCAGTGCGGGCGGCGTCGGCAAGGCGCGTGGTCTCGGCGCTGAGTGCTGCGAGATCGAGGCGATCGGTGTGTCGCACGACCGGCACCATCAGGCCATCATCGAGCGCGACAGCCAGGCCGACGTGAATGTCGGGCAGCACAGCAATGCCATCGACTGTGACCTGGGCATTGACATGGGGATGCTGCAGTAGTGCTCGGGCTGCAGCTGCAACGACGTAGTCGGTGAACCCGACCGTGACGCCGTCCCGCTTGCGACGGGCTCGATCGTCGACAACTGCGCTCATGTCGGCATCCATCGCCAAGGTCAGCTGAGCCATCTCGCGTAGCGAGGCGTGCATTCGCTTGGCGATCGTGGCACGCATCCCCGCCATTCGGATCGTGCGGGTCGGAGTCTGCGAAGCCGGCGGTAGAGCGGGTGCGGGTGTGGGCGCGGCTGCCGTTGGCGCCGGAGCCGTCATCGGGCCCGCCAACCGCTGCCGCACATACGCCGCCACGCCGTCGCGGGTGATTCGATACTCGACCGGGTCGTAGGCGACAGCCGCGAGGTCGATACCCACAAGATCGGCGAGATTGCGAGCGGCGACGCTGGCGACGACCTCCTCGCGGGTGTTGAACGTCATCCCCAGCGAGCGTGACACGCCGATACCCGCACTGATCGCCGCATCGACGTCGTCCGACACGATGCGACCACCGGGCCCGGTACCCGCCACCATTCCGATGTCGATCCCCGCCTCCGAAGCGACTCGTCTGGCATTCGGAGACGCCAGCAGACGACCGTCAGAGGTTCGTGCCTGACGTGTGGCCGGCGCCACCGCCGACGCGGTCCGAGCGCTGTGTACCGCAGCAACTGGTGCCACTGCGGCTGCGGGCGTCGCTGCGACCGGTGGGGTTTCCCCCGGGGCGAGAAACACGGCAATCACGGCACCACAGGCGTAGGCGTGCCCCGGTTGACCAATGTGGTGCAGACGCCCACCGCCGCTGCTCTCGACTTCGGTCTCGACCTTGTCGGTTTCGATGCGCACGACTGCGGTGCCCTCGCCAACCTCTGCATCGTCGGCGACGAGCCACTCGACGATGGTGCCTTCCTCCATCGTCAAACCCAATTTCGGCATCTGAAACTCAACTGCCATGACAATCCTCCGGAACGTCGAAACGTCGATCATGGGCGGCGCGAATCAACGTTCTCTCGACGTCGATCACCAACGGGCCACAGTGGTCGATGGTCATTGTGATGATTGCGTCCGGTCCGACCCGGCGATCACGTTCGCCATCGAATGCCAACATCCCCGGGCCTGCCAACACCACCGGTTCGCTCGACGCCAACGCTCGCACCTCGGCCACATCGACGGTTGCGAACGAGCCTGGCATCAGCGGCATGCGCACGCGCCGACCTCCCGGACCAAACCGCACATAGACACCACCCGGCTCGGTTCTATCGACTGGATGCAGGCGACCGGCGACACTCGACAGCCCGGTGCTGGCCGGCGTGGCAGTCGCCGCAACGACATGGCGAATCGCTGACGCGTCGACGACGGCACGCGCGCCGCTGAAGGTCGCGTCTATCAACGCCACCTCCACCAGGGCCACGTCGTCGCTGTGGCCGGCGAATGGATCTTCGATGTGCACCGCGATGCGCTTGGCCCGCTGCGCGACATCGACGATGGCCACCACGCCGCCTGCGACCAAGGCCGACGCAGCGCCGGCCGACGAGCCGTCGACGGCCATCGGGAAGACATTGTTGGTTCCTGTCGAGATTGCCACCAGCGGCACGTCGGGCCAGCCGATCACTGCATCACGGCATGTACCATCGCCACCCAGAATCACCACGGCGCCACATTGTTCTTTCCACATTCGGGTCGCGGCGCGAACCGTGTCGAGACGCGACCCGGTTGGTTCTTCGTCGAGCAACTCAACGGGGATCGCCAGTTCAAGACCCTCGACGGCTCGCCTAGCCAGCCCGCTGGCGTCGTTGCCCAGCACGATCCGCGTAGCACCGCATTCGGCCGCAGCAATCACGACCCGGCGCACGATCCCGGCCTTGACCGTGTCGGGCGTATGGCCAACGGCCGCGTGAAGGCGGCGGATGTCTTTGCCCGCCCACGGGTTGATAATGACGCCAACGGTCGACACTGGTTCAGCGATTCAACAGCGGTCTGGCGACCGCCTGGCGGATGCCTTCGGCGATGCTGTTTGCGTCGGGCACCCAGTGCTGCTCGAGTGCCGGCGCGAATGGCACCGGCGAGAAGGGTCCACCTACCCGGCCGACTGGCGCATCGAGATAGTCGAATGCCTGCTCCTGGATTTGTGCGGCGATCTCGGCTCCGAGGCCACCGAATCGAACCGCCTCGTGGACGATCACGGCGTGATTCGTGCGGCGAACGGAGTTGACCACGGTGTCCATGTCGAACGGCTGCAGCGTGCGCGGGTCGATGACCTCGCATTGGATGCCTTCAGCCGCGAGAACCTCTGCTGCGGCGAGCGTGTCGTTGGCCATTTTCCCCCATGCAACAACCGTGACGTCGTTGCCCTCGCGAGCGACACGTGCCTGGCCGAGGGGGATCATGTATTGCTCCTCGGGAACATGGCCGCTGGCACCGAGCAGTCGCTTGTGCTTGACCATGACCGTCGGGTTGTCCTCGCGGATGCAAGCGGTCATCAAACCCTTCATGTCGTATGCGTTCGACGGATACACCACCTTCAGGCCGGGGATGTGGCACAGGATTGCTTCCAAGCTTTGGCTGTGTTGCGCCGCTGCCGACAAGCCTGCACCGCCGGTGGTGGTGATGGTCAGTGGAATGGTGGCTCCACCGCCGAACATGTACTTCAACTTGGCCGCCTGGTTGACGATCTGGTCCATGGCAACGCAGATGAAGTCCATGAACATGAGGTCGACGATGGGGCGCAAACCGCACACGGCCGCGCCCAACCCGAGACCGATGATGGCCTGCTCGCTGATCGGCGTGTCAACAACCCGGTCCTCGCCGAACTGCTCCTGCAGGCCGGCGAACGTGTGGAAGACACCACCGAAGGCGCCGACATCCTCGCCAGCCACGAACACGTCGGGGTTGGCTGCCATCTCGCCGCGGATGGCCTCATTGAAAGCGACGGCGTACGACTTCTTGCGTTCCTCACTCATCGCCCACCGCCGGTGTACACATCGACGAGGAGCTGCGACGGATCAGGCAACGGACTCTCCTCGGCGAACAGGATTGCAGCGTCGATGTCAGCACCTAGCTCGGTCCAGATCGCTTCGATCTGCTCGGTGCTGGCAGTGCCCTGCTCGATCAAGCGCTCCTCGAAGGAGAAGATCGGATCCCGTGCTTTCCATTCGTCGACCTCGGCATCGGGCCGGTACTTCAGGCCGAGGTTTTGGATGCCGTGGTGGTTGTAGAAACGGTACGTCTTGGCTTCGATCAAGGCCGGTCCCTCGCCTCGCCGAGCACGGGCAATGGCCTCGGACGCAGCCTCGTGCACCGCCACCACATCCATGCCGTCGACGATCACGCCCGGCATTCCATAGCCGGCGGCACGATCGACGATGTCGGTGATTGCCATCGTCTTGCTGCGCGGGGTGAACTCGCCGTACTCGTTGTTCTCGCACGCGAACACGATCGGCAACTTCAGCGCGCACGCCATGTTGGCGGCTTCGTGGAACGCACCGATGTTGGTCGCACCATCGCCGAAGAACGTGACCGCGACCTGACCCTTCTTGCGATACTTGTCGGCGAAGGCCGCGCCGACAGCAATCGGTGAACCGGCGCCGACGATCCCGTTGGCGCCGAGCATGCCGAGGTCGAGGTCGCAGATGTGCATGGACCCACCCTTGCCCTTGTTGTAGCCGGTGGCCTTGCCCATCAGCTCGGCCATCATGCGGTTGAAGTCGCCGCCCTTGGCCACAAGGTGTCCGTGGCCGCGATGGGTCGAGGTGATCTGGTCATCGTCGTTGAGCGCAGCGCAGACACCGGCCGCAACAGCTTCCTGACCGACGTAGAGGTGGAGGAACCCCGGCAGCCGCGCCGACTCGGCGAGCTTGCCGGCCGCCTCCTCGAAGAGGCGGATTCGGACCATGCGGCGATGCAGATCCATCTGCACGTCGGTAGAGAGATGCATCAGTGCCTCCTGTGGTTCGTGAGTGCGGTCATCATGCAGTTTGCCCTCTTGCCCAGCGCAGCGACCTACGCAGCAACTCGTAGAACACGGGGAGCTCCCACGAGCAGCGGTCGATGCTGGGCCAGTACTCCTTGACGGGGACCATGTCGTAGTGGCCCCGACAGTGGCCCAAGGTGTTGTACAGCACGCCACCTTCACCGAGCGGGCGCAGGTACATCACCAGATGTTGGGGATCGCACGTCGTCCAGTCGCTCTCCTCGAAGCCGCCAGCTGTGCCCTGATAGATGGTGTGCAGCAGTGGTACGAGTGCGTCGCGATCTGGGTACTCGTTGAGGTACAACTCATCGGTCGCTTGGAACGGGTCGATACCGGCGACAAGCCAATGCGACGGGTCGGTGATCTCGACCGCGTACGGCTCGATCGCCGGATGGGCGATGAATTGGCTGCCCAGCGTGTCGGCCCAGAGCCGGAAGGGACGGGGCGTTGCCACTGGTCGCACCGACGCATCACCCAACGCCGAGTTGGTGCCGTGCAGCGCTACCCACCGACCGCCGCCTTCGACCCAGTCGCGAATGATCTGCTGGGCCTGCTCGGACGGGCGAACGTCGCACGTGTACGTGACCAGGATCGCGGCGGCGGCGATCGCCTCGGCGTCTTCGTAGTCGGGCTGCACGCGCACCCGGAACTCATCGTGCTCGGCGAGTAGACCGAGCAGTTCACGGCGTGCGAAGTCGAAGTCGTGGTACTT
>JAYTZE010000745.1:0-10569 GCA_043742385.1 Ilumatobacteraceae bacterium | reverse complement strand
GGCTGCCACCGAACAGGCCCTTGTACAGCGCGTTGCGGCGCAGCGCAGCCACGGGCGACAGCACTCGAGTGCGACGGGCCATGCGTCAGACCCGACGGATCTCGACAACCGTGGTCTTCTTCTTGCCACGGCGGCTGCCGAGCATGAAGAACACCAGCAGCAAGATGACGCCGCCGACGATCCCGACGGTGGCAAGAGTGCGCTTCTTGTCGTCGACGCGTCCTTGAACATTGTCTTGAAGTTGACGAAATCGCGATTCGAGGTCGTCGCGGGTGATGCGTTGCTGCGCCATCATCAACTCTCTTTCTGCAGGGTCTTCTTCTTCGAGATCCGCCACGCGGCTATACCCATCACGGCGAGACTGGCAACGAAGGCAAACAGGTACGGAAGCAGTGACACCCAACTACCGCGGAAGGATCTGCCGAATTCGTTCTGCACCATCCGCAGGGCACCCAGCACCAACAACACACATCCGGTGCCGATCAACACAGCACCGGCCGCGCCCGCGGCAAGCCACCTACCGGCACCTTTGATCGGGCCGAGGGTCTCTTGCCGCGCGTAATCCTTGACGAGCTCGATGACCTGGCCGATCTGGCCGGAGTCACCTTTGGCGGCGGAGTTGTCCTTGTCGGGCACGGCCATATGTGTAGCACGCGGAAGTGCTGAGCCTCTACCGGTCGATTTGCCGTTCGATTGCCGTTCGACTACCGATCAACCGAGACGGAATCGCAGCCCGGCCTCGACATCGTCGAGCAAGCGATCGATCAGGTCGAGGCGAGCGAGTGCGTCCGGCGCGCACAGCACGGCGTACTGATCGGCGGGCCCGAATGGGCTGATCGCCGCAACCAGAAAGCTGTCGAGCACCGGATCGCCGGTGAGCTCACCCTCGGGAACGCTCGACTGGTCACCCATCTCGACCGCGAGACCAGCGCACCGCCTGGCCCGTGAGGCGGTCGCCATGATTCGCTCGGTCGGCACCGCACCATCCCCAGGTCTTTCCTGGTCAGGCCATTCGTCGACCTCGGCACGGGGATACGGGTCATCTGAAAGCCACTCCCTGACGCGGATTCGCCGAGTTCCGACGGTGACGATCGTGAAACGCCCAGCATCCATCGCCGCGACCTGCAGCATCCGGGCAATCACCCCGACATCCGCGCGCGTGTCACCTCCTCCCACTTCGCTGCCGCGATCGATCAACACCACGCCGAACTCGTTGTCCGATGACTCGAGGCAATCACGGACCAGCTGCTGATATCTCGGCTCGAACACGAACAGCGGCAACACGACGCCCGGCAACAGCACGGTGCCTAGCGGGAACATGGGCATGCCAGCCATCAGTGGTTCATCGAGGGGCCAGGGTTTCCGTCGAGGGTCCGGTCGGATACGGGCCGAGCGCCTCACCCAACAGGTCCCAAAGCGCTCGGTAGTTGTTGGCGATGCACTCGCCGTTCTGCAACAACACAAACTCGATCGCACCGCCGCCGTCCTGCGGCACGTATCCGCCAAGTGACTTGGCGCCGAGTTGACCCGGGTTGCAGTTGGGATTGAGTGAACCCGTCTTGCCGTGAAGCTTTCCGGTCAGGGGGCCATCGGTGAAGATGTTGAACAGCGTTCCGCCTGCGACACCTGCCACCGGCAGGCCCTGACCAACGGCATCTGTTGCCGAGCCGTGCTCGAGCACGCCAAGAATCGATGCGCACGTCAGCCGATTGGCATCGGCGAGACCCGAGCCGTCGACCAGGCTGACACCGGCGGTCGGCACCCCCCATGCGGTCAGACGCTCCATGACGACTTGCAGGCCGGCAGCGCGGCTGCCTTGGGCCTTCGCTTGGAAGCCGACCTCCTTCAACACCATCTCGGACGTGTTGTTGTCGCTGGTCGTCAACATTTCGGCGAGGATGGCCGGCAGTGGCTGCGACTGCAGTTCGGCGATCGTTGCCGCACCGGCGGGGGCGACCCCGGTTGACGCGTCGCCAACCTCGATGCCGCGCTCGACGAGCATGTCGTGCAACACCGTCGCTGCCCCCAGCGCCGGGTCGTTCGCGGCAACTTGCGGGGACTGCCACGAGTCGTTCGCCAGCAAGGCATCGATCGGTCCGGCCTGGGTGACGTGGTCGGCGGCGGCCCAGGCGGGCACGAAGAACTCGTCGTCATAGCGCGAGCCATCACCGACGATGCCCCCGGCGATCTGGGTCACGCCTGCCTGCTGAATGATGTCGACGAGCGATTCGAACGAGGTCTCGTTGAACGGGGGCCAATTCGGGTTGTTGCCGTTCCACCACTCACTTGCCAGCACGGGATCACCTCCGCCCACGAGGTATAGATCGCCCTGCACCACACCATCGGCGAGCACGCCGACGACCTTCGTGGAGTACGTGAATCCCGGCCCCAAGACGTCAAGTGCTACTGCTGCGGTCAGGATTTTCAAGTTGCTGGCCGGCGAAAGCGACACTGTTTCGTTTCTGGCGGCCACCGGCTGTCCGTCGATGGCCAAAGCAAAGCAGCGGTTGTCGTCGATCGAGGCCAGCAAGGGCTGTAGCGCTGTCTGCAGAGAGGTGAGGTTGACCTGGCGCGACAACACCCCGGGCGCCCGGCGCACAGAAAGCAACGGGGTGCTCATCGCCGCGGGCAGCGTCGCCGGATCGGGCACTGCGGGTTGCACGACGGCGGCGGGCCGGCGGGCGTCAGCGAAGCGCCACAGCGACCCGAGACCCACCGCTGGAATGGCGGCGAGCACGACCAGCACGGGGATCGGGTTGATCCGCCGCTTGGCCATCAACTCAACCCTCGACGTCGACGGAATTCCGCGTAGCGGTACAGGTGCGCCAACGCCGTTACCGCACGGTTGCCGCTGGCGTAGCACAGCCGACCACTGGCACGGACAGCCGCCGGACCTGCATTGGCGGGGTCGGCGACGGCCAATTCGCTGGCCGTCAGGATCGGCTTGTCGTAGCACCGCGACAGCTCGTCGGCAGCCTCTGCGAACCGCTGATCCTGTCGCTCGTGGTATAGGACAATTCGATCGAGGCCGTGATCGGGATGGAACCCGCCTTCACGCATGAGCCTCGCCTGATTGCTCTGGATCCCGATGCCGAGGTAGATCACGGAATGCACTTCGCTGTGTGCAGCGATCATCTCCATCACCTCGGTGATGGTCTCACGGGTCTCGCCGCCGGCGCAGTCGACCGGATTGCTGCGACTCCAACGCGCTGGCAACTTGGTGTCGATTGCGGCCAGCAGATCTGGTGGTAACGGGATCAGCTTCAAGCCATCAGCGCCGACGATGGCATCCGAGGTCACGACTCCCCATCCCCCTGCCGTCGTCAACACGACGACATTCGGTCCCTTCGGCAGCGGCTGCGTCGCGAAGGTGGCTGCCGCATCGAAGGCCTCTTCCACCGTGACCGCCCGGGTGACACCGGCTTGGCGGCAAGCACCGTCGAAGACCTTGTCGTCTGCGGCGAGCGCGCCCGTGTGACTGGCAGCCGCTCTGGCGCCGCCTTCGGTTGCACCGCCTTTGATCACGACCAACGGTTTGCGACGGGCGACCGACGCGAATGTGTCGAGCAGGTCGCGCCCGTCGACTATGCCCTCCACGTAGGCCAACGAGACTGCTGTCTCCTCGTCGGCGGCGTACCAGTCGAGGTAGTCGCCAGGGGTGACAGCCGCAGCGTTTCCGGCTGACACGGCACGGCTGATTCCGATTCCCGTCTGGCGGGCGTAATTCAAGAAACTGCTGACGAGGTTGCCGCTCTGACTCGCCACTGCGATGCGACCACGTGGTGGGTACGGCGCCACGATCTGGGCGCACAGGTTCGACGGCGTGCTGACGAGACCCTGCCCATTTGGGCCGGCCAGCAGCATGCCCAACTCTTCGGCAAGTGCGACCAGATCGGCTTCTGCTGCCCGCCCTTCCGGGCCGGCCTCGGCGTAACCGGCGCTGGTCATGAATGCCGCCTTGATGCCTTTGGCAGCGCACGCTCGCAGCACGCTTTGGTTGGCGGCCGCCGGAGTGCAGACGAAGACAAGATCGATGGCATCGTCGGGCAACGCGGCGATATCGGCAACGGTGCGAATGCCGAGAACCTCCTCGCCTTCGAGGTTTGTCCCGAACACGGCGCCGCGGTAGCCAGCGGCAAGGATGTTGTGCAGGCTGACGAAACCGAACTTCCCGGGATGCGTGCTGGCCCCGGCCACCAGTACACCCTTGGGATCGAAGAGGGCACGGAACTGCGCGTGGGTGGGTCGGCTGCGAGGGTGAGCACCCTCGGTGCATGTGTCACCAAGTTCGACCAGCGCATCGACTGCGATCGGTGTGCCGTGTGCTGTGACGATCAGTGGATTGACATCGACGCTGATCACGTCGCGCCGCGCCTCGGCCAAGGCTGACAGTCCGAGCAGCACCGACTGCAATTGCTTCCGATCGACCGGCGAGTCTCCACGGAATTCGCCGAGCAGCTTCTGCGTCGCCAAACCCTCGATCATCTCCGAGGCGTCGATCTCACTCAGCGGCACCGGGCGGAACTGCACGTCGGCGATCGCCTCGGCGATGACGCCACCGATGCCGAGCATGACGTTTGCCCCGAACTGCGCGTCCCGTACCACCCCGGCGATCAGCTCGCGATTGCCGCCGATCATCGGCGCAACCAACAGGGTCACTTCGCCGTCTGCACTTGTCGCGCTGGCCAACAACTCGTCCGCTGCGGTTCGTACTGCCTGCTCATCGCCAAGCCGCAACCTGACCAGGCCCCTCTCGGTCTTGTGGGCGATCGCTGCACCGCACAACTTGACGGCCACGGGGAAACCGAGCATCGCAGCCGCCTCGACGGCGGCCCGCGTCGTGCTGACTTCGCACTCGTCTGCCATCGGGACGCCGTATGTTCGAAGCAACGCCTTCGATGCCGCCTCCGACAAGGTCCCCAATCCGCTCACTTTCTGCAGGCTAGGCCAGCAGCTTGTGTGTCTGCTGGCTTCTCGCCGTTCAGTTCACGGCACCAGGGCGGTGCGGAAGAACGCCGTGATGTGATCACGCCGACGAAGCAACGCATCGGGCGCCAACGGATCCTCGTCGAGCAGACCACCGAGAAAGGGAGAGTCGGAGAAGTAGCTCAACAACGCGCCGTAGCCGGTGAGCAGCAGTTGTTCGGGATCGTGTTGCCGGAAGACGCCGGCTTCCATTTCGTTGCGAAAGTAGGCGACACTACGGTCCCACATCGGTCGCAGCACGGCAGCGAGATCGATCCCGAGGTGTGCGCCACCGTCGAGAGCCTCGCGGCGCATGAGACGCACGTAGCCGTGATTGTCGGCAAAGAAGTCGAAGCCAGCGCCGATCACGCTCTCGACCTTCGCCCAGCCGCGCTCCGGGCTGGCGATCGCCTCGGCAAGGCGCTCGAACCAGTCGCTGAGCAGCCGCTCGAACACCTCGTGGTACAGCGCTTCCTTCGACGGAAAGTGGTGCAGCAGGCTGGGACGGCGAATACCGACGCCAGCGGCGATGTCGTTCAGCGAGGTGCCGTCATAGCCGGATTCGGCAAAGCATTGCAGCGCTTCATTGATGATCAGATCGCGCGTCGACAGGTGTTCGCCCGCGTGTACGACCATGCGGGCAGTGTACCCGGCTTCCACTTCGCCTACCGACCAGTAGGTAGGTCTGATAAACTCGCCGCATGCTGCGGGTCGTCGCCCTGAGTCTGCTGATCGGTTTCGGGGTGTCGTGTATCGCGTTCGTGGCCTCAACGGTGTTCTTGCACCGCGGCCTCGCCCACCGCGCGGTCACGTTCAAACGCCCCGTGACCGAGGCCTTTCGATTCCTGGTGTGGATCACCACGGGCATCCGCCCGCGCCAGTGGGTCGCTGTGCACCGCAAGCACCACGCCTTCACCGACGTCGAGGGCGACCCTCACTCCCCCGTGCTGCTTGGTTGGTTCAAGGTGCAGCGCAGCAACGTCGCGCTCTATCGGCGAGAGGCTCGCAACGCGGACACGATGAGCCGCTACTCGCGAGACGTGTCGGCGACACGCGCGGATCGCTGGTTCTACGATCACGCCCTGATCGGACTCGGCATCGGCGTCGGCATTCTCGTTTTCATCTTTGGGCCACTGATCGGCCTCCTGGCAGCCTTCGTGCACGTCAACCTGTATCTCGGTGGCTCGGCTGCCGTCAACGCGGTCGCCCACCACTTCGGTCGACGCCCATATCCAAACCGAGCCGGCAACCTTCAATGGCTGGCGCTGATCACCGCCGGTGAAGGACTGCACAACAACCATCACGCCGCGCCGACGTCGGCCCGGCTGTCACATCGCTGGTACGAGATCGACCCCGGTTGGTGGGTGATCCGAGCGTTGATGTTGTGTCATCTCGCCAAGGTTCGACTGACCGAATTGCACTTCGTGTCGGCCAAGCGCGTGCCGGCCTGAGTGCTGTAGTGCGGAGCGCTGTCTAGTCGCCGTCGATTTTGTCGAGTACCTCGTGTGCCTTCTCGGCGACGTCGCCAACAATTCCATCTTTGCTGGCCATCTTCGCTGCCCGGTCATCGACCTTCTGGGCAACCTTTTGCGCCTGTGCTTTGGTTTCAGCACCCTTCTTGCCGCTGAACATCCCCTTCAACTTGTCGAGTAGACCCATGGTGCTTCCTTTCTTACGTGCGCCATCGGCGCGGCGACCTGTGTACCACACTTGGTTCGTCAGCCGGCTATGTCCTGCTTGGCGACCACACTGGTGGGTGTGACGCGACTGGGGCCATGTGCGGGCTGCCATCGAGCCGACTGACTGCAAGTTTGGCGGTGCGGGCAGGTACGGCAGTGATGAAACTCTGCCACCACCCGTCGGCGCTGCGGTGTAGCCCATGGAGCGCGACGCTACCCTCGCCGTCATGCAGATCGTGTCAGCACTGTTCGTCGAAAACTTCGAAATGCGCCAGGCCCCTGGCCCGTCGACGCGCATCGACCTCACTGGAGCAATGTTCTCGATGGCAGCACCATCTGAGGCGCCCGTCACGCTTTCACCGCATCTCGTGGCATTGATCTATTGCACGGCTACCGAGGCCGGCAATGGTGTGTTCGAGGTGGTGTTCCGCAAGGGCATGTCGGAGGATGACGAACAGATCGCCCGCAACGTCAGCCCATTCACCGTCGATCCCGGCAAGTTCACATACCGCCTGGTGAAAGGGGAACTGGAGTTCACCGAGTACGGCCAGATCTTCGCTCACTGCCGCATCGACAAGGGCCTCTGGCACCTCGTGCCGTTTACTCTCCTGCCCCCTGTGGCCTGACCGCGGATACAGTCGGCGTCGTGCCAACGACGCTGACCAACGAGCAACAAGTCGCAGCCATCTCATTGATCCGTGGCTTCGCCATGGACGCACCGTTGTATGCCAAGAGTGGGCACCAAGGCACAGCGATGGCGCTGGCGCCCCTGGCTCACGTGCTGTACAGCCGGGTGATGCGCCACGACCCAGGCAACCCGCACTGGCCCGACCGCGACCGTTTCATCCTGTCGAACGGCCATGCGTCGATCCTGCAGTACTCGATGCTGTACCTCGCCGGATACGGCCTCGAACTCGACGACATCAAGGGTTTTCGGCAGTGGGATTCACTGACTCCGGGGCACCCCGAGGCACGTCACACGACCGGCATCGAGGTCACCACCGGCCCGCTCGGTCAAGGGTTCGCCAACGCCGTCGGCATGGCCATCGCCGAGCGTCGGCTTCGCACGCAGTTCGGTGACGACGTCATCAACCATCACACGTTCGTGATCGCCGGCGACGGCTGCTTTGAGGAAGGCGTCAGCCACGAGGCAGCCTCACTAGCCGGGCACCAACGCCTCGGCAACTTGATCTGCATCTACGACGACAACCACATCACCATCGACGGCGATACATCGCTGGCTTACAGCGACGACGTTGGCAAGCGGTTTGAGGCGTACGGGTGGAACGTCGTTCACCTCGGCGAGATGGCCGATGATTGCGACGCTCTCGAGGCAGCGCTCGTTGCAGCCAAGGCCGTCGTCGATCGGCCCTCGTTGCTCATCTTGCGCAGCCACATTGCTGTGCCCAGCCCGGACCTGACGGATCATCACGAAGCACACGGCAACCCGTTCACGGCCGATCAGGTCAGCCGGACCAAGACGGTCATGGGCATCCCCGATGAGCCGTACTGGGCACCCGACGATCTGGTGGCGGCCTATCGCGATTTCTGCTTGGAGCGCGGCAGCACCGCATTCGATGCATGGTCAAAGCGCAAGGCTGCGTCCTCGCTCGACGAGATCGTGTGGGAGGCCTGTTGGGACGCGACCGGCATAGCTGGCTGGGAGTCCAATCTGCCGACCTTCGAGCAGGGCGAGAAGATTGCCACACGCGTGGCGATCGAGAAGGCGTTCAATGCTTCACTCGACAGCGTGCCAGGCCTGCTGGCGGGCGCCGCCGACCTCACGGGCAACACCGGAACCAAGCTCGCTGCGCAGGATGCTCAGTCGTTTGATCATCCGGGCGGTCGACAGATGTACTACGGCATCCGCGAGCATGCCATGGGCTCGGCAATGGTCGGTATGGCCATGCACGGCGGTGTCATTCCTGCCGGCGGTACGTTCTTCGTCTTCCTCGACTACATGCGTCCAGCCGTTCGCCTCGCCGCGCTCAGCGGCGCGAAGGTCGTCTTCGTGTGGACTCACGACTCGGTCGGTGTTGGCGAGGACGGTCCGACTCACCAACCGATCGAGCACATCGCCACGTTGCGGGCCATTCCGGGTCTGCAGGTCATCCGTCCGGCCGACGCCAACGAGACCATCGCTGCCTGGAAGGCCGCTGTTGCTCACGACGGCCCCACCGCCTTGGTGCTCAGCCGCCAGGCGGTCACCGTGTGCACTGACGGCTCGGCGGTCGACACCGGCGCCGCCGTGGTTCGCCACGCCGAACGCCCACAGGTCGTGCTGGTCGGCACCGGTAGCGAAGTCTCGCTGTGCGTCGAGGCCGCCGAGCAACTGGCATCGGCCGGCATCCGCGCCACGGTCGTCAGCATGCCGTCGTGGGACCGCTTCGCGTTACAGAGCGCGAGCTACCAAGACGACGTCCTGCCGGCAGGGTTGCCCGTCTTGTCAGTCGAAGCCGCCGTCACATTCGGCTGGGAGCGCTACGCCGACGAATCGATCGGTATCGACCGTTTCGGTTCCAGCGCACCGGGGAATGTGGTGATGGAGAAGTTGGGAATCAACGTCGCCAACGTCGTGGCTGCTGCCACCCGACTGGCGCAGTCAAAGGGGTAATCATGGACCGTCTCGCCCACCTGTATCACGAGTTCGGGCAAAGCCCGTGGCTCGACAATCTGAAACGTGGCTACATCACCTCTGGTCAACTCAGCCACCTCGTCGATAAGGGCATTCGCGGCCTCACCAGCAATCCCACCATCTTTCAGAAGGCAATCCAAGGTTCTCCTGACTACGACGAGCAGTTCCGCACGCTGGCCGCCGCCGAGAACCCGGTCATCGAGAACTATTGGGCCATGGTGCTGGCCGACATCCACGGTGCCCTCGAGGTCTTTGCCGAGCTGTACCACGACAGTCACGGTGCCGATGGCTACGTCAGTGTCGAAGTAGATCCTGGGCTGGCGCACGACGGACCTGCCACCGAGCTGGCCGCCCGCCGCCTGCACGAAGAGATTCGCCGTCCCAACCTCATGGTCAAGATCCCGGCGACCGCTGAAGGTGTCAGCGCCATCCAGGCGATGATCGCCGAGGGACGCAGTATCAACGTCACGTTGATCTTTAGTCTGGAGCGGTACCAGCAGGTGATTGAAGCCTACATACGAGGTTTAGAGCTGTATGCCGAGCAGCCAGCGTCCGACTTGTCGAAGGTCGCCAGTGTCGCCAGCTTCTTCATCAGCCGGGTCGACACCGAGATCGACCAACGCCTCGACACCATTGGTTCACCCGAGGCCCTCGCGTTGCGCGGCAAGGGAGCGGTCGCGCAAGGCAAGTTGGCGTATCAACTCTTCCAGAAAGCTTTCAGCGGATCGCGGTGGGAAGCACTGGCCGCCAGGGGGGCCGTGGTGCAGCGACCACTCTGGGCGAGCACATCGACCAAAAACCCGGCGTATCGCGACACCCTGTACGTCGACGAGCTGATCGGTCCCGACACGGTCAACACCTTGCCCGATGCGACGATCGAGGCGTTCGCGGATCACGGGCATCTCGCCCGGCGCGTCGACGCCGACCTCGACCAAGCCAGGGCAGCGTGGCGCGACCTGTCCGGTGCTGGCGTCGATCTCGACGATGTCGCCGACAAGCTCGAGCGCGACGGGGTTGCCAGTTTCCAGAAGAGCTTCGACGAGCTGCTCGGCGCCCTCGAGACCAAGGCCACTGAACTACGAGCGTGAACGATTCGCCTATCGACAAGCTGCTCGATGAAATGGATCTCGGCCGCAATCGCCGGCTAGCCCAGCAACTGGTCGAATCGGCGTTCGAGCTTCTCAACGACCATCCGAGTCTCCTTGACCTGAAAATCGCCAGCGCCGCGTTGGAGGAGATGCGCGAAGCTTTCAAGATGTTCGCGCCGTTCCGCGACATCTCGAAGGTGAC
>JAYTZE010000744.1:0-10578 GCA_043742385.1 Ilumatobacteraceae bacterium | reverse complement strand
GGAGGGGTGCGAGAGCGGCCGAATCGGCACGCTTGGAAAGCGTGTGAGGGGCAACCCTCCGTGGGTTCGAATCCCACCCCCTCCGCTGTGACGGCACCACTGACCGACGACGATGGAATGCGGTTGGCGCTCGACCAGGCGGCTGCGGCCGCCGCCCATGGCGACGTGCCGATCGGTGCCGTGGTGGTCCGCGACGGCAGTGTGATCGCTGCCCGACACAACGAGCGCGAGTTGACCGGCGATCCCACCGCTCATGCGGAGGTGCTGGCGATACGCGACGCATCGGCCGTGGTCGGGCACTGGCGACTGATCGACTGCACACTGTACGTCACACTGGAGCCATGTGTGATGTGTGCCGGAGCACTCGTCAACGCGCGCATCGGCCGCGTCGTGTACGCCGCTACCGACCCGAAGGCCGGCGCTATCAGCAGCCTGTACGAAGTGTGCAGCGACCAGCGTCTCAATCATCGACCTCCGGTGACGGCCGGCCTGTTTGCCGAAGAATCGGGTGCGATGCTGCGCGCCTTCTTCGCCGAACGCCGCTCCTAAGCGCGGAGCTAGTAGCCGGCACCCATGCCGGCGAACGCACGCTTGATGGCCTCGGCCACCTCGTCAGCGATCGCCGTTGCATCCACGTCGGAGGCCAATGGAGGGGTCACCGGAATCTGAGCGGTCGGGGCCGGCATCGTTCTCGGCACCTGTGCCGTTGGCGGTTCGGTCACGGGAATCTGCATGGTGGGCGGCGGAGGCGGTGGGGTTGCCGCTATCGGGGCGGTTACCGGCACGGCCTGGGTGATCGGAGGACCGTTGAGGTTGTTCTTCGGCGTTGCCTTGACCTCGGCGGGTGCTGCTGCCGCGGGTGCTACCGGCTGGGACTCCGCCTTGGGCTTCGGCTTGGCGACGGGCTTCGGCGACGACGCAGCGTTCGGCACTTGGGTCGGCGAACTGGCCGTCGCCGACTCACCTTGGCGTCCCGCGACAGGCACGCTGTGCGGATACCAACGGTCGATCCCACTTGGGTGTCGGCGATACAGAGCCATTTCGTAGCTGTCGACCAATAGGTTTGCGACAGTGACCATCACGTCGTCGGTGAACAGCTCGGTACACAACTCGACCGACGGTCGATCAATCGTCGGATCGGCATCGAACATCCGCCCGACATGCTCGACCCCGTTGACGATCACGGTGCCACGTTGCATCTGCTCGCGGGTGATCACACCCTCCATCATCAACCGGATCGGCAGGGCTCCGTCGGAACTCCGTTCGGCGAAGTAGACCATGCCGTCGCGCAGGAAGACCCTCGTGGTGGGATTGGTCGGCAGCGTCAGCTCACCGGTGAGGTAACGACGACGTGCCGCTTCGATCACCTGCCATGCAGGTCGAGACGAAAAGCTGGCCTCGTCGGGAAAGAGATTCGTGTCCGCCACGGACAATGCATCGGCACGCAGGGCGGGCGTCTTGAGGAAACATTGCCGGATAGGGACGCCTGTCGAAGCCCGCTAGCCTGCCACCCGGAAGGATGCCAGAGCGGACGAATGGGACGGTCTCGAACACCGTTGAGGTCTTATGGGTCTCCGTGGGTTCGAATCCCACTCCTTCCGCCATCATCTGGCCGCCACAAATCTGGCCGCCACAAATCTGGCCGCCAAAGTTCTGTCGCCGACTATTCGCAGCGCAGACCTTCAGCCGGTAGATGGCCCGCCGGGTCGACCAGGTAGTCCTCGACGGCCGCCGACGAACAGGCGTTGAGGCCGTAGCCGGTGTGCCGGTTGCCGACCACTTCCACCAGGCGTCCCTGGTCGAGCGCCGCGGCCATCTTGCGGCTGCCATCGAGTGGTGTTGCCGGGTCGCCGGTCGTGCCGATCACCACGATCGGGCCGGCACCCTGACCCGTGATCTCGATCCGCGGATCGGTGGTCGGCGGAAAGAACGTGCACGAGTAGTCGCCGACGCTGCGCATGGCAAAGCGGGGAGCGGCCGCCTGGAACTTCGCTACGTCGGCGTCGTCCTGCTCGATGGTCGGGCGCTCGACCGAGTCCATGCAACTGATCACCTGAAACGCTTCGAGGGAATCCTCGTACGTGCCGTCGGGTCGGCGAACGAAATACTCGTCGTACAACGCCAACAGACCTCCTCCGTCGCCGTTCTGAGCGTTGGCCAGAGCCAGCGCGAGCCGAGGCCAGCTCGCCTGGGAGTACAACGCCTGGCCAACTGCCCACCCGGCAACACTGATCGAGACCGCAGGACGGCCCGTCTGGCTCGGGACCGGTGATGCGTCGAGGGCAGCCATCAGCCGGTCGAAGGCTCCTTCGGCGTCTCCGGCGTTGTTGAACGGACACTTGGCGTCAGCTGTGCATGCCCCGAGAAATGCAGTCAGCGCATCCTCGAACCCCTTGAGCTGCTGCAGGCCACTCTCCGCCCCGTCAGCCGTGGGATCGACCGCCCCGTCGAGCACGGCGGCACGCACCGTTGTCGGGAACAGGGTCGCCCACGTAGCACCGAGTTCACTGCCGTAGCTGAACCCGAGATAGCTGATCGTCGCCTCGCCGAGCGCGGCTCGAATTGCGTCGATGTCGCGGGCAGAGTTGTTCGTACCGACGTATTGGTAGATGTCCGCGTTGTTGTCGATGCATTCTTCGGCGAACTCCTCGGCGAGGTCAATGAGTTGCTGCCGCTCCGCCGAATCGTCGGGCGTGATATCGCCCGTGCCAAAGAAGTGGTCATAGTCGTCGAAGCAGTCGATCTTCGGCTCACCCAGCCCGGTACCGCGCGGATCCCAGGCGACGATGTCGAAGTGATCCAGCAGCGGTCGACCGAAGTTCGCCTCGGCGAAAATGGCGAAGTCACTGCCGCCGAAGCCGGGACCGCCCGGGTTGACCAGCAGGCTGCCGATCCGCTCGTTCGGTTTCATGGCCAGATGGCGAGCGATGTTCAGATCGAACTTGCCCTTCGAGGGGTCGGCGTAGTCGATCGGCACGGTGAACGTCCCGATCTCGACCCGCCCGGTGTCGCCAAACCTCGTCCACCCGAACGGATCGTCGGTCGGATCGAACGTGGCGTCGGAGTGTTGAGCGTCGGTCGCGCTGACCCCCGGCTCGATGCCACAGCCGGCCAGTAGCACGACACAACAGATCATCGAAGCCGCTCGCCGCATCAGGCGAGAGCGTATGGCGCGCCGGGTCTCGTCACTCGGCAGCAGCCGTATCCTCGACTCATGCGAATGGGACCACACTCGATGCTGCCGGGCGACACCGACGCAGTCAAGGGCGCACGCTTGCAAGGCAGCGCCGTGCGACGGGCGTGGCGGTTCGCTCGGCCGTACCGGTCGATCATCGTCGTGTTCTTGTGCACGATCGTGGTCAGCGCCCTGCTCGAACTCGTGCCTCCCTTCGCCTTCCGGGCCATCCTCGACGACGCCATCCCGAAGGGCGACCGCTCGCTGATCACCGTGCTGGCGGGTGTCGTCGTGGCTGCAGCAATCGCCGATGCGCTGCTGGCGATCGTGCAGAGATGGTGCTCGGCTCGCATCGGCGAGGGCTTGATCTACGACCTGCGAGTTGCTCTGTTCGCCAAGGTGCAGCGCATGCCCATCGCATTCTTCACGCGGACCCAGACCGGGGCGTTGACGAGCCGTCTCAACAACGATGTCGTCGGAGCGCAGAACGCAGTCACCAGCACGCTGGGCAGCGTGGTCAGCAACGTCGTGGTACTGGTCACCACACTGGCTGCAATGGTTGCCTTGGAGTGGCGCCTCACTCTGCTGGCGCTGATCGTGTTGCCGTTGTTCATCATCCCCGCCAAGCGAGTTGGTAGACGCTTCCAGGCGCTGGCCCGCCAGCACATGAACACCAACGCCGAGATGAACTCGCAGATGGCCGAGCGTTTCAATGTTGCCGGGGCGCAACTGGTGAAGCTGTTCGGCAGGTCCAACGACGAAACGACACTGTTCTCGGGCAGGGCTGCCCAGGTTCGCGACATCGGAATCAAGTCGGCGATGTACGGCCGCGTGTTCTTTGTCGCCCTCGGGCTGGTCGGCGCGCTCGGTGCTGCGGCGATCTACGGCGTCGGTGCCCACCTCGTCGTTGACGGCAACATCAGCAGTGGCACGTTGGTCGCCCTGGCCGCGCTCGTCACCAGGGTGTACCAACCACTCACCGGGTTGACCAACGCCCGCGTCGACCTGATGACTGCAATGGTCAGTTTCGAACGAGTTTTCGAGGTGCTCGATGCACCGGAGAGCATCACCGATCGACCCGGCGCCATCGATCTCGTTGATCCAAAGGGAATGGTCGAGTTCAACCATGTGACGTTCCGGTACCCAACGGCGGCCGAGGTCACCGTCGCATCGCTGGAGGCACCCAATGCGTTGCTCGGTCATGATCCCGACCGCGACGTGCTGGCCGGGTTGAGCCTGACACTGCGCCCAGGCGAGACCGTGGCCCTGGTCGGGGTTTCCGGCTCGGGCAAGACCACCTTGGCCGGACTGATCCCCCGGCTGTACGACGTGACGGGCGGAACGGTCAGCGTCGACGGCCACGACGTGCGCGATCTGACCCAGGAGACGCTGCGTGCCGCAATCGGTGTGGTCAGCCAGGATCCACACCTGTTTCATGAGTCGATCGGCGACAACCTGCGGTATGCCAAGCCCGACGCGACCGTCGCCGAGCTCGACGCCGCGTGCCGCGGGGCGCGGATCTACGACACCATCGCCTCGTTGCCCGACGGCTACGACACGATGGTCGGCGAGCGCGGATACCGATTGAGTGGCGGTGAGAAGCAACGACTGGCCATCGCCCGGCTGCTGCTGAAGAACCCGGTCGTGATGATTCTCGATGAGGCAACCAGCCACCTCGACAACGAGAACGAGGCGCACGTGCAGGCGGCGTTCGACGAGGCACTGCGCGGACGCACGGCGTTGGTGATTGCCCATCGATTGTCGACCATCCGCGATGCCGACCGAATCTTGGTGCTCGACTCGGGCCGGATCGTCGAGGAAGGCACGCACGACCATCTGATGGCCCTCGACGGCTTCTACGCCGCCCAGGTCCGTGCCGGCGAAAACACCCTTCTCCCTGGATAACCCGGGTCTCACGGGGGAACCCTGGCACCCATCCGCGAACTTTGTAACACCCCCTCGTCATGATGGTGGCCATGGAGATCGCACTCGTCATCTGCCTTGTGGCCGCCGTGGCCGCACTGACCTGGCTCGTCGCCCGCCGCAATCCGCCAGCCGGTTTGCAAGCCGTCGAGCCGGCTGCTGCGCCACCCATCTCGGCTGACATCATCAGCCAGGCAGCCAGATTGGCGGTCGAGCAGGCCATCACCATGAGCCGCGAGCAGCTCGGTGCCCACACCCAGGCCAGCGATGCCTCGTTGGCCGGTCGACAGCAGCTGATCGACCAGCGCCTCGGCGAAGTGCAGAGTGGCGTTCGTACCGACATCGACCGGCTGTCACAGCTCGTGCAGCAACTCGAAAAAGCCACATCCGAGCGATTCGGCCAGGTCGATCGCTCGTTGCAGGTCCATTCCGAGATCACCCAGGTGTTGTCATCAACCACCAACAGCCTGCGCGAAGCCCTGGCCAGCTCCAACGCTCGCGGTCAATGGGGCGAGCGCATGGCAGAAGACGTGCTGCGGCTGGCCGGCTTTCACGAGGGCGTCAATTATCACAAGCGCACCGCGGTCGTTGGCGAGGGCACCGGTATCCCCGATTTCACGTTCCTGCTGCCGAAGGGTCATGTGCTCTTCATGGATGTCAAGTTCCCGATGGCTGCGTACCTCAAGTACCTCGACGCCTCCACCGAGGCCGAACGTTCGGCGCATCGGGCCACGTTCGTGCGCGATGTGCGGGCCAGAGTTCGGGAGCTGGCTCGCCGCGAGTATGCCTCGACCGACGACCGATTCGCCGTCGACAACGTGTTGCTGTTCGTGCCCAACGAGACCGTCAGTGCGTTCATCCACGAAAGCGACACCGGCCTCATCGAAGAAGCGATGGCTTCGAAAGTGGTCATCTGCTCGCCGCTCACGCTGTTCGCGTTTCTCGGTGTCATCCGCCAGGCGTTCGACAACTTCGTCATCGAAGAGACCAGTCAAGAGATCCTGCAGCTGCTCGGCAAGTTCGGCCAGCAGTGGGGCAAGTACACCGAGTCGATCGACAAGGTCAAGCGGCAGTTCGACACGCTCAATCGATCGTTCGACGAGTTGGCCACCACCCGCCGGCGGGCTCTCGAGCGGCCACTCAACGCCATCGAAGATCTACGGCGCAAGCAGCAACTGCCGATCGACGGGCAGCTGTTCGGCGTCGACGACTCGGGCGAGTTCGAGACCGACCTCGACAACGTACGCGAACTCGGCGCCTGACAGGCCAGACTCTCCCCGTGAGTCAGGTGGCCTTCGACCTCGATCTTGACGACGGCGGGGTGCCGACCTATTCGGTCGGCGAACTGGCCGAGGCGATCAACTCGGCGCTGCGCCGGAGTTTCACCGATGGCGTATGGGTTCGTGGCGAGATCCAGGGCTGGAGCGAACGTGGCCCGCATGCCTATTTCCGTCTCGTCGAGGAAACCGACACCGGTAAGGCGGCGATCAATGTCCAGTTCTTCGCCAATGCCCGCATGCGGCTGCGCCCGATCCTGGCCAAGCACCGGCTGCAGCTCAGCGACGGGCTGAAGGTACGCCTGTTCGGCCATCTCGACTACTTCGCCCCCTCGGGACAACTCGGCTTGAAGATGAGCAGCCTCGATCCTCGGTTCACGCTGGGCGAGATGGCGCTGGAGCGCGACGATGTCGTGCGACGGCTGGTCGCCACGGGCTTGTTCGACGCCAACCGGCGCATCGCCATGCCCGCCGCCCCGCTGCGGGTCGGGGTGGTCACCAGTACGGCAAGCGCGGCGTGGGGCGACTTCACCCACGAACTCGACCGCAGCGGCTTGGCGTTTCGACTGCGGGTGATCGATGTTCGTGTGCAGGGCGAGTTCGCCGTCGACATGGTGTCCAGCGCATTGCGCACACTGACTCGACACGACGATCTCGATGTCGTCGTGCTGATTCGCGGTGGTGGCTCCAAGACCGACCTGGCCACATTCGATCACGAGACGATCGCAACCGCCATCGCAACCTCGCCGGTCCCCGTGTTCACCGGTCTCGGTCACGAGGTCGATCGCAGTGTCGCCGACGAGGTCGCCCACAGTTCACTGAAAACCCCCACCGCCTGTGCCGCAGCGCTGGTCGAGCACGTCTTCGCGTTCCAGGCCGAGGCCGAGCGGGTGTGGTCGGCTATCGAAACCCACGCCAATCGCGCAGTGCAACAATCCAACGCATCATTGGCCACCATCGCCCACGGTCTTCGTCGGGCGACCATTTCAGCCGTCGAGCGCAGCGAGGATCGACTCGGGCACCGCCGTCAACGCCTTGGCGCTGCTGCCGGCCGCGTCCTCGAGCGCAGCAGCGATCGGCTCGTCGCGGCACGGGCATCGCTCGGTCGGGTTCCGGCTCGACTCGAACCCGAACTGCGCCACCTCGACGCCGTCGCCGCAAGGGTTCGCCTGCTCGACCCGGTGCACACCATGGCTCGCGGCTGGAGCATCACGCGCAACGCCAACGGCACCGTCGTGCGCGATGCCGAGGATCTCGCAGCAGGTGCCACCATCGTCACCACATTCGCCAAGGGCAGTGCCCGCAGCCGCGTCGAGGAGACCAGCACATGACCGAACCAGTTGCCGGCGGATACGCCGCCGCCCTCGCCGAGCTCGAGACGATCCTCGGCGAGCTCGAACGGGCCGATGTCGACGTCGACGTGCTGGCCACCCAGGTCAAACGTGCCGCCGAGCTGATCACGTTCTGCCGCGATCGCATCGGCAATGCCCGACTGCACATCGAGCAGGTCGTTGCCGACCTCGTTGACGACACCGGGTGATAACTTTTCACCATGTCGGCAACATCATCGATCTCCAGCGACGTCGCGATCGCCGCCAAGCGCGAGCTTGCTGCGGCGTTCCGGGCGGCGGCCTTTCACGGCTTCAACGAGGGCATCGACAACCACTTTTCGCTCGCCCTTCCGGGTCACGACGATCTCTTCCTGCTCAATCGCTATGGGCCCCACTGGTCGGAGATCACCGAGCACGACATCTTGACGATCGACTTCGATGGGAGGGTCGTCGATGGCGAAGGCGAATGGGAGACCTCGGCGTTCATGATCCATCGCGGCTGCCACCAGGCCAGGCCGTCGGCTCGAGCCGTGTTCCATACCCACATGCCATACGCCACGGCCCTCTCGCTGACTGTCGGTGGATTCGACAGCAAGCTCAGTCAGAACGCAATGCTGTTTCACAGCCGCGTCACCAATCTGGCCTACGGCGGTCTCGTCGATGCCGCCGAGGAGGGTTGCCGATTCGGTGAGGAGATCGGCGACGAGATCACGGTCGTCATGCTCGCCAATCACGGCGTGATGGTGATCGGCACCGATGTCGCCGACGCCTGGCAGAAGATGTACTTCTTCGAGCGAGCCTGTCAGGTTCAGGTTTTGGCCCAATCGACCGGCCAACCGCTGATCCGAGTCAGCGATGCCATCGCCGAGCACACCGCCGCACAGTGGCTGAAGGAAGCGCCGAAGGCCGCCACCCAGTTCGCCGCCGTTCAGCGCATCGTCGACGGCACAGCAAGCCCACTTCACGCCTAGCCTGCGGGGGTGCCTGCAGCCGCCCCGCCTCCGTCGCTCGCGGGCATCGCGCTTGGTGTCGAAGCCAGGCTGCGCGCGTTGCTCGACGTCGAGACAAGTCGCTGGGCCGAGTTCGACGAGGACCTGCTTGCCCCGATGCAACACATAACCCGACTGGTGCTCGGCGGTGGAAAGCGACTGCGTCCGTCGTTCTGCCATTGGGGGTTTGTCGGCGCCGGCGGGCCGCCTGACGATCAGCGGATCATCGACGCCGGTGCAGCACTGGAGCTGATGCATGCGTTCGCCCTGTTCCACGACGACGTCATGGATGACGCATCCAGCCGGCGCGGCACGCCGACCACGCACACCGTGTTCGCCGGCATTCATACCGGAGCAGGATGGGCCGGCGAATCCCGTCGCTTCGGCGAAGGCGTGGCGATCCTCGTCGGCGATCTCGCCTTCGTCATGGCCGATCAGCTTCTGCTCGATGCGCCGCGCGACGCCTGGGTGATCTGGAACGAACTGCGTACCGAGCTCAACATCGGTCAATTGCTCGACATCGTCGGCAGCGTCCGCGGAGATCGACGCCTCGACAAAGCCGAGCGGATCTGTCGGTACAAGAGCGGCAAGTACACCGTCGAACGACCGTTGCACCTCGGCGCCGTTCTGGCCGCCCCCGACCGGGCCGCCCAGCTGCTTCCTGCGCTCAGTGCCTACGGATTGCCCCTGGGTGACGCGTTTCAGATGCGCGACGACGTGATGGGCGCGTTCGGCGACGAAGCAGTCACCGGCAAGCCGGTGGGTGGAGACCTGCGTGAAGGCAAGCCGACACCGCTGCTCGCCCGCGCCGTTGCGGCCGCGACGCCGGCACAGCGCGCCGTGCTCGACGAGGTCGGCTCACCCGATCTTGACGATGCCGACATCGCCAGCTTGCAGCAGGTGATCATCGACACCGGTGCCTTGGCAGCGCTGGAGATGCAGATCGCTGCCCTCACGGCCGAGGCAATCGGGGCGATCCGGGTCGCTCCGATCACCCCGGAGAGCCGCAGCGAATTGATCGCGCTGGCCAACTACGTCAGCTGGCGCGAGCTCTGAGTCGCAGTCTCGGGCGCGCGAAGTGCAGCCAGTAGATCCGCCGCGTCCATCACTTCGATGACGATCTCGACCGCAGCCGCACCGTCGGGTTGGGCGACCGCCAGCCACGCTTCGCTGACACGCATGCCTGTTGCCTGTTGCAACGCGGCAACGTAACCCGACATCTGCGGCTGGTATCGGCGGGCCAATTCAGCCGGTGACGTGATCAATGTGTCGGTCTTGAAATCGACCAACGTCAACGTGCCATCCGGATTGGCGAACACTGCGTCGACATATCCCCACAGCGTGACCTCGCCGAACTGTGCCCCCACATACATCTCCCGGCGACAGTTGCTCGAGGCCTGCATCCGGCGTAACAGATCACCGCGAAGCAGCGATTGGACCATCAACTCGATCTCGCGACGCCGATCGAGCACCCCCTCGGCCTCGGACGCAACATCGACCAGTGTCGCCAGACCGAGGGTCGGCTCGTCGAGTGAGACTTGCTGCATCACCGCATGCACCACACTTCCCTTCGCGGTTCCGAACCTGCCGCCACGACGACTCGGGCGATCGTTGGGACCGGGCTCCTTGCGGTTGCCCGGATCGGTCGCCTCGTGGTCGTCGCTGTCCGGTTGCCGACGACCCACCGCTGCGCCAAATCGTTCGCCGGGCGTGACGGAATCGTCGTCAGACTCTTCGTCGTCGACGAACAGCGCACCTTGTACCAAGTCGACATCGGACGTGGGTCCCGCCGCATCGCCGAGGGCCTTGGCGAGACCGCTCGGGGTCCAGATGCGCCGGATCTGACCAGCGGTTCGATCGACCTCGTCGGGCTCGTCGCGCAG
>JAYTZE010000743.1:0-10580 GCA_043742385.1 Ilumatobacteraceae bacterium | reverse complement strand
GACTGCTGAGCAACATGACGTAGTACTCGCCCTGGTGATAGCCGCCCTCTTCGATCTCGTGCGTCGACAGCAGCACGACGATGTAGCCGGTCAGCAGGAACAGTGCCTTCAGCACCAGACTGAAGTTGTCGATCACGTACCGGTCGTCGAACATCGACCGAACATCGCCACCGATCACGCCGAGGGTGACCACGGGTAGCAACGCGCCGAGCAGAACGAAGCCCGACAGCGTGGCCAAAATCCACCGCTTGCTCTCAGCGACGAACAGGTCGACCAACAACACCAGGCAAATGCCTGCGCCCAGCACGATCTCGGGTGCGAGCGCGTGATAGTCGACGGTTGGTGACACGAAGTCACTAGCCGCGAGCAAAGAGGAAATCATGCGTTACTTCCTGAACACCGCGGTGAGTTGGTCGACGGCCGGATCCATGACCTTGAACATCAACTGCGGGTAGACACCCAGCACCACGATGGCGACCAGCAGCGGTGTCCAGGCGATCCATTCGTAGATGTTGACGTCGTGGATGTCGTCGTGATGTTCGTCGTTGGCTGCGGCACCCGCAGCATGGGCGTGGCCACCATGACCGCTGAACTCCTCGGTCGGCTCGCCGAACGCGGTGCGCTGATACAGCCACAGCAGGTAGCTCGCAGCCAGAACCGTGCCGACCGCGGCGATGACCATGAGTGTGCGGAACAGAGGTTCGCTGAGGCCCTCGGCCGGGCTGTAGGCGCTGAGGATGGCCGGGAACTCCCCCCAGAAGCCGGCCAGGCCCGGCAGGCCGAGCGACGCCATCGCGCAGAAGCCGAGGATCCAGCCGAGCCGCGGCATCTGCTTCAGCATGCCGCTGAGCCTGGAGATCTGCAGCGTATGGTAGCGCTCCTTCACCGAACCGGCGAGGAAGAAGAGCATGCCGGTGATCAAACCGTGGGCGACCATGCCGAACAATGCCGCGTTGATACCAAGGGGGGTCAGTGTGGAGATGCCGAGCATGACGAATCCCATGTGTGCCACCGACGAGAAGGCGATCAGTCGCTTCATGTCGGTCTGAGCCAGACAACCGAGTGCGCCGTAGATAATGCCGATCACAGCCAGGATGCCGATGACGGGTGCCCATTCCACGGCGGCCTGAGGTAGGAACGGCAGGGCAATGCGCACGAACCCATAGGTGCCGAGCTTCAGGAGGATCGCGGCCAGGATGACCGAGCCTTGCGTGGGCGCCTCGGTATGTGCGTCGGGCAGCCAGGTGTGGAACGGGAACATCGGTACCTTCACAGCAAAGCCGATGAACATGCCGGCGAAGATCCAGATCGCCGTGTTCTTGGCGACGCCGCCACCGTTGTCGATGAACCACTGGAACTTGAAGCTGGCCAGATCGGGAGTCGGGCTGTTGTTCTTGGTGACGACGAACAACGCAATGAACGCGACCAGCATCAGCGCAGAACCGAACATGGTATAGAGGAAGAACTTCAGCGATGCGTACTGCCGGTTCTCGCCACCCCACACCCCGATCATGAAGTACATCGGCAGCAGCACGAGTTCGAAGAAGACGAAGAACAGAATCAGGTCCTGGGCGATGAACGTGCCGGCCATACCGACCTGCAGGACCAGCATGAGGATGAAGAACGCCTTCGGGTTACCGGGCGATGGGATGTGGTCCCACGAATAGACCATCACCAGCAACGTGATGACCATGGACAGCAGGTACAACGGCAGACTGATGCCGTCGAGGCCGACCGTGTAGGTGGCCTTGATCGGGCGGATCCATTCGTTGGTGGTGAAGAACTGTTGTTTGGCGGCCTGCCCGTAGTCGAACTGCACCAGGGTGTACACGCCGACCAGCAGGGTCGCCAATGCGGTGACCACGGCGGTGCCTTTGACCATCGCCTCGTCGCGCTTCGGAATGAACAGCATCACCAGCACGCCGACCAGCGGCAAGAACGTGCCGAGGCTCAGCAGCCATTGTTGGTTTTCGAGTACATCCATGAGTTCCTCTAGCTGTTGACGAGTACGAGTACGAGTGCGCCGACCGCTGCGCTACCGAAGAGCAACGCTCCATACAGGCTGACCTTGCCTGACTGCACGGGCTGCAGCACACCACCGGTGCCACGAGCAACCGCGCCGCTGCCATTGACGGCACCATCGACCAATCGCTGGTCGACGTTCTTGTAGACCCATTCGCCGGTCTTGCGACCGCCGATACCGACGGCGTTGACGATGCCATCGAGCACACGCTGGTTGGTCCAATACGCTGCCGCAGCAATCGGATGGGCGATACCGCGGACTATGACCTTCTCATAGAGGTCGTCGAGGTAGTACTTGTTGACCAGGAAGCGATGGCCTGCACCGAGCACTGGGTTGCGTCTGGTCAGGCCCTTCAACGGCGACGCCGCCTTCCCGAACACCTGCTTGCACAGCGCCAGACTGACCGCAAACCCGGCCGCCACCAGAAGGATCGACGGTAACGCCTTCACCCACTCGAACGCAGCGGGTTCGGGGATACCTCCCTCGCCGATCGGCAAGCCGATCGACGACTCGAGCCAGTGCTCCATCTTGTGGATCTTGAACGGTGCCGCGTTGAGGTAGCCGGCGACGACGGCCAGGAAGCCGAGGATCATCAGCGGCACGACGATGAGGCCAGGCGAGTCAGACGGTGCGAACGGCAATGGTTTGCCGTGCACCGGCTCGGCAGTGTGTGCATCGTCGGCAGCGTGAGCATGGTGTGTGTCGTGCGTGTCGTGTGCGACCGCGTGATCCGCGTGAGCGTCGTTCACGAAATGAGCGGCGGCACCGCGCGGCTCGCCGAAGAAGGTGAGGTACGTCGCGCGGGTCATGTAGGCAGTGGTCATGAACGCACCGATGAGGCCGACGATCATGAACACGCCGTAGTGGAAATGGCCGGCCGAATCGATGATCTCATCCTTGGAGAAGAACCCACTGAAGAACGGCACGCCGCACAGCGCAGCCGTGGCCAGCATCCATGTGATGAAGGTGATGGGCATCTTGCGCGCCAGACCACCCATGTCCTTCTTCATGTCGAAACTGTGATGGCTGCCGGTGTGGGAGACCGACCCGGCGCACAAGAACAGGCAGCACTTGAAGAAGGCATGGGTGAAGATATGGAACACGGCAGGCACCCAAGCACCGACGCCGAGGCCCATCATCATGTAGCCGAGTTGGCTGACAGTTGAGTAGGCCAGGACCTTCTTGATGTCGTTCTGTACGAACGCGAGCCCTGCGGCGATCAAGATGGTGATGCCACCGATCACCGCGATCAAGTTGAAATCCTGGCCGGCGACGTTGATCATCAAACCCGAGTGGAAGACGGGGTACAGGCGTGCCACCAAGAACACGCCTGCGACGACCATGGTCGACGAGTGCAACAGCGAACTGACCGGCGTCGGGCCGGCCATGGCGTCGGGCAACCATGTGTGCAACGGGAACTGACCGCTCTTGCCGATGGCCGCAATGAACAACGCAACGGCGGCCCACAACAGCACCGTGCGGCTCGTAGCCGCGTCGTTGGCCCACTCGTGCAGTTCGCGAATGCTGAACGTTCCGGCGGCCCCGAACATGATGGCCGTGCCGACAAGCATGCCGATGTCGCCGACGCGCACGGTGAGAAACGCCTTGACAGCCGCCCGGGCATTGGCCTCTTCTTCCCACCAGTGCCCGATCAGCAGAAACGAGCACAGGCCCATGATCTCCCAGCCGAGGATCAGTTGCACCATGTTCTCGGCCAGCACCATCGTCAACATGCCCGCGCTGAACAACGTGATCGAGGCGAAGAAGTGGGTGTAGCGGCGATCGCCGCGTACGTATTCCAGTGAGTAGATCTGCACCAGGGTGGAGATGAAGGTGACAAGCAGCAGCAGCATCACGGCCAAGCCGTCGATGTGCTCGCCCAGCCCGAAGCGTAGGCCGCCGGACTGCCACCACGTCCAGGTCTTGATCACCGGCTCGGCTTCGCCCTCGCCGTGCAAGTGTTGGGTCCATTGATAGGCCGCGCCCACGGCAATCGCCAGAGCTATCACCATGCTGGCGATGCCGACCTCGGCGCCCGCCCACCGCAACACGCGCTTGCCGTTGATCTCAAACTTGCCGAACAGAATGATGACGGCAAAGGCGACGGCCGGGATCAGCGGGATCAACCACGCATGTTCCAGGAACCATCCGGCGGATTCTGCAGCGAGCATTCGCTCAGCCCTTCATTTCCGAGAGTTCGTCGAGCGAAATGCTCTTGCGGTTGCGATAGATCAGCAGCACCATCGCCAGGCCGACGCCGACCTCGGCCGCGGCGACGGCGATGATGTAGAGAGCGAAGACGTTGCCATCGAGATTGTTGTGCAATTGGCTGAACGCCAACAGGTTGATGTTGACCGAGTTGAGGATGAGCTCGATCGACATCAGCACCATCACCGCGTTCTTGCGAGCGATCACGCCGTACACGCCGATGCAGAACAGCACAGCACCGAGCAACAGGAATTCGTTGATCAGCACGACTAATCCTTCCTTGCCAGGACGATGGCGCCGATCACGGCGGCGAGGAGGACGAACGACAGGGCCCAGAACGGCAGCAGAAACGGCTTGAAGATCTCGTCGCTGAGCGCGGCGGTGGAGACCTGACCGGCAGGCTCGAGGTGATCATCGCCGAATCCATCGATCAGCACGTAGACCATGACACCGAACATCAGCAGAGCCACCGGGATGCCGAGCGCCCAGCTCTTGTTGTTGAGGTCGGTCTCGCGACCGACGCGAGCACGCGTCAGCATGACGCCGAACAGGAACAGAATCATCACGGCGCCGATGTAGACGAGCACTTGTGTGACGGCGACGAACTCGGCGGCCAGTAACAGGTACTGAGCTGCCGCACCGCCCATCACTGCCACCAGCGACAACGCGGCGTGCACCACGTTGCTGCTGCGCACGACGTTGATGGCGGCGACGATCATGACCGCGGCGATGATCCCGAAGCCGATGTTCTGGGCGACGTTGAGATCGGCTCCGACCAGCATCACTTCTTGCCCTTCTTGTCGGCGCCGGCTTCGAGCTCGGGCGCCTCGGGCACGGTCTCCATCCACTCACCGAGTTTGGTCTTGTCGTGCAGCAGGTCGGCGATCTTCGGCTCGCTGTACTCGTACTCGGGACTCCAGAACAACGCATCGAACGGACATACCTCGACACAGATGCCGCAGTACATGCACAGGGCATAGTCGATGTCGAAGCGGTCGACGATGTTGACCTTGCGGGGCGCGCCCCCGGCCCGGCGCGGTGGCGCCAGGGTCTTGTGA
The DNA here is from genome assembly GCA_043742385.1 of Ilumatobacteraceae bacterium. Lineage (GTDB taxonomy): Bacteria > Actinomycetota > Acidimicrobiia > Acidimicrobiales > Ilumatobacteraceae > JAENVT01. The sequence goes on along the minus strand of JAYTZE010000743.1, from coordinate 5,291 downwards.
GCCTCGATGTAGATGCACCAGTCGGGGCAGCTGCGAACGCACAACATGCACGACGTGCAGTTGTCTTCGCGAAGAGCGATGACGCCGCGCGAGCGAACTGGTGGTGCCTCTTTTTCGTGCGGGTACTGCACGGTGTTCGCGCCGCCACCCAAGCTCTTCGGCTTCATCGTGTGCGCCAGCGTCTTGAACGTAACGCCGAGGCCCTTCATCAAACCCGGGAGCTGCGGCTTGCCGGCCATCAGAACACCACCTTCAAGACCGCAGTCACCATGATGTTGAGCAATGCGACCGGGATCAGCACTTTCCACGCAAATCGCTGCAGCTGGTCCTCACGGAAGCGCGGGTAGCTGAACCGGACCCACATCATCAGGAAGGTCAGCACCAACATCTTGGTGAACATGATCAGCGGCCCGGCGACGTTCATCCAATTGTCGATGTCGTCGATACCGGTCCACCCGAACCAGTTGAATGGCACACCCCAGCCGCCCAGGAACAAGATGCTGGCGACGAGGGCGAAAACGCCCGCCGTGGCGAACTCGGCGATGAAGAAGATCAGGAAGCGGAAGCCGGAGTACTCGGTCATGTAGCCCGACACCAACTCGGACTCGGCGATCGGCATGTCGAACGGCACCTGGGTGAGTTCGGCCTGCACGGCGATCATGAACACGACGAAGCCGACGAACTGGGTGAGGATGTACGGGTTGCCCAGACCATCCCAGCCGAACATCGCGCCCGCGTTCTGGCGAACCACGATGCCTTGCATGTTCATGGTCTCGGCCTGAATCACCACACCGAGTACGGCCAACACCATGGGCAACTCGTAGGCGATCAGCTGGCCAGCCGCACGAAGGCCGCCCAGCAACGAATACTTGTTGGCACTCGACCAGCCTGCGATCAGGATGCCAAGGGTGCTGATGCTGCTGACCGCCAGCATGTAGAACACCCCGGCGTCGAAGTCGGTGAAGTACGCATCGGGGCCGAACGGCACGACGGCGACGAGGAGAAACGTGCTGACCAACACGATCAGCGGAGCCATCTTGAAGATCCGCTTGTCGGCCTTCTCTGGCTGGATGTCTTCTTTCTGCAGCCACTTGCCGACCTCGGCGAACAACTGCATCGACCCGTACGGGCCTGCTTCCATCGGCCCGAGCCGACTCTGCATGAAGCTCATCATCTTGAACAAGAAGAGGTACACGATGGTGCCAGCCGGCAACAGCACGGCCACAGTGCCGCCAAGGACGCGCAACAACGACTGCGCCCAGTAGGGAAGATCGACGGCCAGCATCACCTATCGATATCCCCGAGGATGAAATACAGCGAGGCCAGAATCGAGATCACATCGGGGACGTAGACGCCGCGCAGAACCCACGGCACGATCGAGATGTTGTTGAAGCTGGCCGAGCGGATCTTGACCCGGAAGGGGCCGAGGTCGCCTTTGCTGACGACGTAGTAGCCCATTTCGCCGAGGGGGTTCTCGGTGCTCACCCAAGCCTCGCCCTCGGGCACCTTGATGATGCGCGGCACCTTGGCCATCACCGGGCCGCTGGGGATTCCGTCGAGCAGTTGATCGACGATCTTGGTCGCCTCACGGGTTTCCTGCAGTCGCACCCAGCAGCGGGCGTAGCAATCGCCGTCGGGGTGCGTCCAGACCTTCCAGTCGACCTTGTCCCATGCCATCGGCAGCTTCTGATCGCGGCGCAGATCCCAGTCGACACCGCTGGCGCGCAAGTTGGCGCCACTGAGCCCGTACTGCTTGGCAATGTCGCCGGGGATCACACCGATGCCACGAAGACGGCTCTGGAAGATCTCGTTGCCGAACAACAAGTCGTCCATCTCGTCGCAGAACGTGCGCAGCTTCTTCATGACCTGCTTGGTCTCGGTGATCCAGCCGGCAGGCAGGTCGTCTTTCAAGCCGCCGATCCGGTCGAAGTTGGGATGGAAGCGACCGCCCGTCGCCGACTCGATGAGGTTGAGCACGTACTCGCGATCGCGGAAGGCGAGGAAGACGGGCGTGATCGCACCGAGCTGTACGCCGAGGTCGCCGAGGAAGAGACCGACGTTGGCGATGCGGCTGAGCTCGAACAGGATGGTGCGGATCCATTGGGCGCGCGGCGGCGCCTCGATCTGCATCAGCTTCTCGGCGGCGAGGATGAATGGCACCTCGTTGGCAAAGCTGCCCAACCAGTCGATGCGATTGATCAACGTGGTCACCTGCGGGAAGGTGCGCACCTCGGTGAGCTTCTCGTAGCCGCGGTGCATGTATCCCGCGCTGGGCTCCGCCCACACGACCTGCTCACCGTCGAGACGAACGATGATGCGCAGCGTTCCGTGAGTAGCCGGGTGTTGCGGCCCGATGTTGAGGGTCATGCCCTCGGTCTCGAGCTCGACGTTGAGGCGCGCGTCGGCGGCCTGGGCAGCGATGTAGCTGAGCTTCTGGCGATCGGCGAGATCGGTCATGTCGAGGCCTCGGCTACTTCGATGGTCGGGCTCATTCTTCGCCCTCCGGGGCTTCTGCTTCGCCGTCGTCGCCGGGCAGTTGCTCGACGTCGACGATGCCGGGCCACGGCTTCACGATCCGGGCCAACAGCGGAAAGTCCTTGCGCAGCGGATGCCCTTCGAACTCCATCGGCAGGTACATGTTGCGCAGGTCGTTGTGACCGGCGAAGCCGATGCCGAACATCTCGTGGGCTTCACGCTCATGCCAGTTGGCGCCAGCGTAAACCGGGATCCAACTGTCGACGACGGGGTCATCGTCGGGCACATCGGCTTTGATCGTGACGCCGAAGTGCTGCTTGATGTTGGTGACCCTGGCAAAGACCTGCATGCGCGACTCACCACCGGCGTATCCCTGACGAATGGTGTCGTCGCGCTCGGGCGGTGGCTCCGTGGGATCGTCTTCGCCGCGGCCGAAGGGGCTCGGCATCCAGTCGATCGCCGACAAGAAGCAGAAGTACTCGCAGCCGATGACGTCGCGCAGCGCGATGCCCGCGGCGCGCCAGGCGCTGAGTCGCACGCGCACCCACATGTCATCACCCGGTTTCACCAAACTGTCGAGCAGATCGTCGCCCAGCACATCGCGCAGCCGCTGTACGACGCCCTCGCGCAACCCGTCACCTGGCAACGCCAGGCTCTCGGTCTCGGTCACTCCGGAGTCACTCAATGCGGCCACCACCCACGACGATCGGCTCGCGCATCGATACGTCCTTGACCATCGGCTTGGTGCCTTCACCGCGCCACCGCGCACCCATGTCTTCGTTCTTGATGCGCTGTTGCAGCAGGACAATGCCCTCCAGCAAGGCCTCGGGTCGTGGCGGACAACCGGGTACGTAGACGTCGACCGGAATGATCTGGTCGACGCCCTTGGTGACCGAATAGCTGTCCCAGTACGGACCGCCGCAGTTGGCGCACGAGCCCATCGAGATCACGTACTTCGGTTCGGGCATCTGCTCGTAGAGGCGCTTCACGGCCGGAGCCATCTTGTCGGTGACGGTGCCCGACACAACCACGAGGTCGGCTTGGCGCGGGCTGGCCGGCAGCGGGATGACACCGAGGCGCATCACGTCGTAGCGCGGTGAGCCGAAGGCTGCGCCCATCTCGATCGCACAACAGGCCAGACCCCACTGATACACCCACAGGCTATACGAGCGGCCGAGGTTGAACAGCGACGTCAGCGGTTTGGGCATGCGCCCTTTGTCTACGAATCCCATGTCGTCATACCCAACGCAGCACGCCCTTGCGCCACGCATAGACGAGGCCGAGCAGTAGGACGAACACGAAGATCCCCATCTCGACCAGGCCGAAACTGCCGTAGCGCTCGAGCTGTGTGGCCCACGGGAAGATGAACACTGCTTCGACGTCGAACACCACGAAGAGCAGGGCGAAGATGTAGTAGCGAACTTGGCTCTGCGACCAGCCGTCGCCCACGGGGTCGACGCCGCTCTCGTACGCGGTCAACTTTTCGACCGAGGGCTTGTTGGGGCGCACCAATGCCGAGATGCCCAACAACAATCCGGCCAGGAGCAGGGCGATCGCCCCGAACCAGACGACTGTGAGGTAGTCGCGCAAGAAGTCCGACATCGCGGCCGACGCTACTACGCGGCGTGAATAGCCTCACAAACCCTTCCCGCCCACCAAACTTTGTCGCTCCCAACGTGCTCAGCATGACGCGAGCGACAAAGTTGCAAGGCGGACGAAGGCAGATAGGTTCTGAGCGCGGCTTCCCCCGAGTTCTAGTTCGTTTCGCTCGAAGGTCGTCATGCCTAGCCATCATCCGCTCCTCGTCGCCTGGCTTCGCGCCCATCACGGCGTCGTCTCGCGCCAGCAGCTCCCGGCTCTTGGCATCACCCGGGCTGACCTCGGGGCCATGCTCCGCTGCGGCGAATTGGTCGTTGTCTGGGAGGGCGTCTCCCGCCACGAGTTGTGGCCGGCGACCTTCCTGTCGAGTTGTGCAGCGGTGTGCGCGGCCGATCCGACGCTGGTTGTCACCTGTGGTGGAGCGGCTCGTATCTGGCGATTTCGCCGATGTGGGCAGGTTGACATGCATGTCTCCGGAACCGGGAAAGGTTTGAAGTTCGTCGACGGTCCCGTTCATCATCGCTGCCCGATCATGCCGATCGAACACGTCTATTGCCGCGATGATGGCATCAGAGTCACGAGTCCGGCCAGGACCGTGTTCGACCTGTCCAAGCATCTCAACGCCACAGACCTCGAGAGTGTGATCGAACAAGGCTTACGACGCTCACAGTTTGACATTCCGACGCTGTACGGGGTGGGCGGCCTGCTGTGCCGACGGGGACGGCCGGGGTCCGCCCGCTTCGCTGCTGTGCTTTCATCGGGGCCGACCTGGCGGCGGCCTGCGGATTCACACCCGGAGATCGAACTGCGTGGGGCGCTGACCGACGAATTGGCGGATGTGACCTTTGTGGTCGACCCGTGCACCGTCGATTCGGATGACCTCCAATGTCGACGACTGAAGCTGGATGGTCGCCTCCGACCCAGGTTTGACTCAAGTGTCGACGAACGAGAAGTCAGAGCTTGGTCAAGTTGACGAGCGCTCCGTGAAGATCGATCAGGTGGCGAAGTGCACGGTCCATGCCTTCGCGGTTCGCCGAATCGGGCATGTTGACCGCCTTGATGCGGAGCAACGAAGGCACGTCGTCGAGAGAAAGCATCCCAAGGGTCGAAAAAGCAAGGAAGGCCGCGCCGCGCGCATTGGTCGCCCGAGGTTCCTCCAACTGATGGATCGGCCGATCGAGCGCGTCGGCCAGCATCTGCGCCCACAGATCACTTTG
>JAYTZE010000742.1:0-1181 GCA_043742385.1 Ilumatobacteraceae bacterium | reverse complement strand
CGAAGCGTCATGTTGGTCGGGAAGCCGGTCACCGGATCCGACGGGAAGTCTTCGGTGAGCGCATAGCCGAGGCCCATGTGCACGCTGCCTTCGATCTGACCCTCGCACAGGATCGGGTTGACTGCCTTGCCGACATCGTGGATCGCCACGACACGCTCGATGTCGCCGGTCTCACGGTCGATCACAACAAGCTGAGTCGCGTAGCCGAAGGCAGCGTGGATCGTGGGATTGGGATGGTCAGGATCGCCGAGGTGCTGCGTCCAATCGACAAGATGCTCACCCTCGTAGTCGATATCGGTCTGACAGCCGCCGGCCAGAGCGGCGATGCACGCTTCACGGACAGAGCCGGCAGCCATCAGCGTGCCGCGGGAGCCGGTGGTCTGCCCGAAGCCAAGGTCGCGTGTGGTGTCGACGATCACCTCGATGCGGTTCGGGTCTATGCCGAGCTCTTGTGCTGCCACCTGCAGTGCCACGGTGTGCACACCCTGGCCCATCTCGGTCCAGCCGTGACGAACCTCGACCTTGCCGTCGCCGCGGAATCGCACAACGGCACGGCACATTTCGCGGAACCCGTTGCCGAGGCCGGAGTTCTTCAACCCAAGCCCGAGCCCGATCGCCTTGCCGTCGGCACGAGCCGCGTCGTAGTGCGGCTTGATCGCGTCGAGGCAGACCTCTGCGCCACCGCAGCCGTCGTCCATGATCTGCCCGGGCCCCCACACTTGCCCCGGATGGATGACGTTGCGCTTGCGCATCTCCCATCCGTCGATGCCGACCATCTCCGCGAGGCGATCGATGATCCCCTCCATGGCGAACTGCGCCTGGTTGGCCCCAAAGCCCCGGAACGCGCCGCAGATGGGATTGTTGGTGCGTACCGCAACCGTGCGGACGTCGAGTGCCGGCACGTGATACGGCCCGCTGCTGTGACCGGCAGCCCGCTCGAGCACCTTCATCCCAACGCTGGCGTACGCGCCGCTATCTCCGATACCACGCACCCGCATGGCGGTGAGACGACCGTCGACATCGCATCCAGCCCAGTACTCGAGGCGGATCGGGTGACGCTTGGCGTGGATCAGCAGGCTCTCCTCGCGCGACAGCGTGCACTTCACGGGCCGATCGAGCAACCATGCCGCAAGCGATGCATGGGCCTGGTTGCTCATGTCTTCCTTGCCGCCGAATGCTCC
>JAYTZE010000741.1:0-5315 GCA_043742385.1 Ilumatobacteraceae bacterium | reverse complement strand
CGGCTTCGTCGACGAAGGACAGGTAGTCGCGAACTGAGGCGATGCCACCTTTGTCGGTGATCGGACCGTGGCCCGGCACGACGACATCGACATCCATGCCCAGCATCAGATCGCACGCCGCGATCCAATTGCTCAAGGGGCCGGCCCACACGATCGGAGTGCCACCGATGAACAGGATGTCGCCGGTGTAGATCGTCTTGGCGTCAGGCACGTACGCCAGCGTGTCGCCGTTGGTGTGCGCCGGACCGACCTCGATCAACTCCACGACGCGTCCACCGACGTCGAGATCCATTCGGCCATCGAAGGTGCGGTCTGGCAGACGCAGTTCGATTCCTTCGAAATCGAACGCGCCGAAGAAACTGCGGAACATGTCGCCCACTTCTCCAGGCGCACTGTTGAGACCGGCCAGCAAGGACGGCGGCACTTCGGCCATCTCGTGTGCGGTTGCAGTGGTGGCGATGATCTCGGCGTCATCGACGAGGATGTTGCCGAAGCAGTGATCACCGTTGGCGTGGGTGTTGACCACTTGGGCGATCGGCGCGGCGAGGGTGATCGAGGCCATCGAGTCGAGCATCCCCTGGGTCAGCCGAAGATCGAAAAGAGTGTCGACCAGCAGTGACACGCCGTCGCCCACGATCAATCCCCCGTTGCTCCATCCCCAACTGCCGTCGGCTTGCAGGTAGGCATGGCACCCGTCGGCGATCTCCCGCAGGCCCTTCTCGTCGTTCTCTGACATGGGCCAGTACTAGCACGCACTGGACGCGGCTTACAGTGAAACCATGCGCCAACTGAACGGTATCGATGCGAGCTTCTTGAACATGGAGACGGGGAGCGCCTTTGGCCATGTCGCTTCCCTCAATATCTACGACCCCACTGGCGCGCCCGGCGGCGCGGGCCTGGAGGCAACCAAGCAGACCATTCTCGAACGCATCGACCTACTCGCGCCGTTCCGGCGACGGCTGATCGAGGTGCCCCTCGGTCTCGATCTCCCGTACTGGCTCGAGGATCCCAATTTCGACATCGACTTCCACGTGCGACATCACGCCGTGCCGCCGCCCGGAACCCCGCAGCAGCTGGGCGAGGCGATCAGCAGGATCGTCGCTCGACCGCTCGACAGAAGTCGGCCGTTGTGGGAGCTGTACGTGATCGAGGGGCTCGACAACGGCCAGCGGATTGCTCAGTTGATGAAGATTCACCACGCGGCAATCGACGGCGCCTCTGGAGCCCTCATGCTCTCGGCCATCCTCGATCTCGACCCGAACTTCCGCCCGATAGCCGGGCCCGCGCCGTGGGAGCCCGAGGAGATCCCGAGCGACGAGGAGATGCTGCGGATCACGCTCGGCGAATACCTGCGGAGGCCGGAGAAGATGATCCGCCTCGGAGTGAGAACCGTGCGCGACCTGGCCAAGGCAACACGTTCCGGTGGCCTGCGATCGATCGCCGATCTGGTTGCCCAACCAATGCCGGGTCCGATCGGCACCATGATGCGACAGCGACTGCGCTCGCAGTACGGAGACGACACCGACCGACCGCCGGCGCTTCCGCCGACGCATGCACCGCGCACCCCGTGGAACACGGCCATCACTCCACATCGCCGCTTCGCCTACACAACGATTCCTCTAGAGGACGCAAAGACGGTGCGTCGTGCGTTCGGCTGCACCTTCAACGACGTCGTGATGGCCATCTGCTCCGGTGCGTTGCGCAGCTACTTGATTCACCACGACTGTCTTCCGAGAGAAAGCCTGATCGCCATGGTGCCGGTCAGCGTGCGCAGCGGCAACGAGAGCGACACATACCAAAACCGGGTGTCGGCACTGCTGGCCGAACTGGCGACGAACGAGAAAGATCCGCTGAAACGGCTGAAACGCGTGCAGCAGAGCATGAGCATCGCCAAGGGCAACCTGGCCGCCATCCCAGCCGAAACCCTGATGGACTACAGCCAGTTCGCTCCGCCGGCGATAGCCGCTAGAGCCATGCGGATGGCGAGTCGGCTGCGGATCGCCGACCGCATGAACCCGCCGTTCAACTTGGTGATCTCCAATGTGCCCGGACCGAGCGAGCCCCTGTACATGGCGGGCGCCCAGTTGAAGCACTTCTATCCTGTGTCGGCACTGGCCGACGGCCAGGGTTTGAACATGACCGTACAGAGCTACAACGGCAACCTCGACTTCGGGTTCATCGCCTGTCGCGAATTGGTGCCCGACCTGTGGCTCCTCACCGACCTGCTGCAAGATGCAATGAAGGAACTGCTCACGGCTGCGAACAAGGTCAGCGCCAAACCCGCCGCGAAGGCGGTCAAACCCGCTTCGAGGGGCGCTGCACGGAAGGCCAGCTGACTCCGTAGCTTTGAGGGGGATGAATCGCAAGCGGCTCCTCATGATGTTGATCCCATTGGCCATGCTGGCGGCATGTGGCCCCGACGACGACGATTCGAACTCGGCGACGGGCAATACGACCTCTGGGTCGCAAAGCACTTCACCGAACGGTTCGGGACAGACGACCATCGCCGGTAGCACCGGGGGCAAGCAGACGACGAACTCGACGGGGGCGACGAGTTCGGCGGACGATTCGAACAACTCAGGCAGCTCCGGCAATGCAAGCGGTTCCGGCAATGCAAGCGGTTCCGGCGACGCAAGCGGTTCCGGCGACGCAAGCGGTTCCGGCGACTCCGGCACGTCCGGCGACGCCAGCGGTTCTGGTGACTCGGGCACGCCCGGCGACGCAGGCGGCTCCGGCGATTCGGGTGGCTCAGGTGGCTCAGGCGGCTCAGGTGGCCCGACAGGTCCGACGATACCGAAGGGCTTTGGCACGGCTGCGCTCAAGGTGACCACGCAAACGGTGTTCGGTTTCGCCGTCGGACCGGCGTCCACCGGGGACGTACTCGCCGAGGTGTCGTCCCAATTGGGACCGGTCACCAGCGACACCGGATGGTACACATTGCCGCGCACGTCTTCGGGCGGAACCGGTGACTGTCTCGCAGATCAGGAATCACGCATCCTCCGCTGGGGCGACCTGTCCATAGCTTTTTGGCGGAAGGACGGAGCCGAATCGATCTGGAGCTGGTCGGTCGGCGACCCGGCCGTGTCGGGATACGGCGACAGGCGCGAGCCCAACATGCCCGCATCGCCAGCCTCCACCGGTCTTCGCACTGCAGAGGGAATTTCGGTCGGCTCCATATTCACCGACGTTTCCGAGGCCTACGACGAGCTATTCCAGTTCTTCCCGGCCACCCCCGACGATGCCAGCGGCATTCATCTGGCCACCGCCGCATCCAGGACGCCGGCCGGCGCGGGCATTTCGCTGATGGAGGTGGACGGCTTCATCACCGGCATCGGGTCCGGGCTCGCGTTCTGCTGACCAGGGTCGCGGCGGCGCTCAGTCGTCGGGAAGTGGTGTCGTCTGGGTCGGCAGCCCGACCAGGTGGCCGGTGTCGTTGTAGCGGATGAGTCGCCACAGGTTGTCCTTGACCAGTTGGATCTCGGTGATAGATGTGTTGAGGGTACGGATCTCGAATGCCCCAGTGCCTGGCGACTTCAGCGCCAGCCGCAGCGCGGCGTCGACGACACCCCCGTGGCACGCAATGACGACGGTCTGGTCGGCGTATTCGTCGATCGTGCGCCGGATCGCTTGGCCGACGCGAAATTGGAATGCGGCAATGGTCTCACCACCCGGAAAGCTGGTGCCGAAGGGATCTCCCTCCCACCAGCTGGCGCCATACCGCTCGATGTAGTCGTCGAAGGCCATCCCGTCGCAATCGGGCCCTGGATCATGCTCGCCGAACCCGGCATCTTCGACGACGGCCAGGCCACCGAGCGCCGGAGCGATGATCTCCGCCGTCTCGCGGGCACGCGCGTACTGGCTGCAGAGCAGCACATCCGCTGCTATCTCGCCGCCAACCGACAACCGATCACGCAGATGCTCGGCCTGCGCACGACCCAATTCCGAGAGGCCGCTGCATGTTCGTGGACCACCGATCACCCGGGCAACCGTGGTCCTCGATTCTCCATGGCGAATGAGCACAAGACGGGTCACAGAGCGCGGAGCTTACTTTTCGTTCGCGCGCGCGGGCCTGTCCGACTCGCTGCTCTAACTTCAGGTGGGTGCGCGGAGTCGACAGGTTGACCATACGATCAACCGCCCCAGACCCTCGCGCGGCAACCTTGCTGGCCGATGCTCACGCCCTAGGGTTGACCAAGATCACCTCGATCGATGTCGCTGACCTGGTGTTTGTTTCCGGCGGCAGCGACCGAGTCGAACTGCAGGCGTTGCTTGTCGATCCCTTGCTCCAGTCGGGCGACTGGGCAGTGCCCTCAGGAATGGCGATCGAGACGGCGTTGCTACCAGGTGTCACCGATGCCTCGGCACAGGCGGTGTCCCTGGCGGCCGAAACGGTCGGCTCGCCCATCGCAGCCGTCGCCACCGGTACCCGCTATGAGGTCCACGGCGACGTCGACGATGAGATCCTGTCGGTGCTCGCCAAGCGACTGCTGGCAAACCCGGTCATCGAACGGTGGTCGGTCGGCCCGATCGAGCCGACGTTCATCGACGCCGAAGCCACGGCCGACACCGGGGTTGAGTTCGTCGAAATCCGCGATCTCGACGACGACGCCCTCGACGCAGTCAACCGCGAGCGAGGCCTCTCGCTCGACCCTGCCGAACTGCGCGCTATCGCCGAGCACTTCCGCCAAGCCGGTCGCGCCCCAACTGATGTCGAGCTCGAGACCCTTGCTCAAACGTGGAGCGAGCACTGTGCCCACAAGACCTTCCGAGCTCGCATCACCGGCGACGACGGCCAGACGATCACTCCCCTGCTGCAGCAACTGCGCGACGCTACGACCCTCATCGACGCACCGTTCCTGCGCAGCGCGTTCGTCGGCAACGCGGGAATCATCTCGTTTTGCGACGGAACCACCATCGCCGTCAAAGCCGAAACCCACAACCATCCATCGGCCATCGAGCCGTTCGGCGGCTCGAACACCGGGGTCGGCGGCGTGATCCGCGACGTCATGGGTGCCGCCCATCGGCCGATCGCCGTCACCGACATCTTGTGTTTCGGACCAACCGATCTCGCCGCCGACCAGGTCCCGGAGGGGGTCCTGCATCCACGACTGATCGAGGCGGGGGTCATCGCTGGTGTCGCCGACTATGGCAACAAGATCGGCCTGCCGACAGTGGCCGGCGCGGTGCTGTACGACCCTGGATACATCGCCAATCCCTTGGTGTACTGCGGCTGCATCGGCATCGCCGACGACACCCCACCGCTGACCGGCCCACACCCCGCCGACCTGGTGGTCGTGTTGGGTGGACGCACGGGA
>JAYTZE010000740.1:0-5317 GCA_043742385.1 Ilumatobacteraceae bacterium | reverse complement strand
GCCTCGATGTCTTCGATCGATGCTTCCTCTGGCATGTTGACGGTCTTGGAGATCGCACCCGACAGGAACGGCTGCGTGGCACCCATCATGCGCACATGTCCCTCGTAGTGGATCGTGTTGTCGCCCATCGAGCAGGCGAACACCGGCACATGCTCGACGGCAAGATGCGGCGACCCGATGATGGTCTTCTCACGGTCGATGTAGGCAACGATGTCGTCGATCTGGGTGGTCGTGTATCCCAACTTGCGCAGAGCACGCGGCACGGTCTGATTCACGATCTGCATGTTGCCGCCGCCGACCAGCTTCTTGAACTTGACCAGACCGAGATCGGGTTCGATACCCGTGGTGTCGCAATCCATCATCAAGCCGATGGTGCCAGTCGGCGCCAGCACCGACGCCTGGCTGTTGCGAACGCCGTACTCCTCGCTATCGCGGACGGCGACTTCCCACGCGTGCTGGCTGGCCGCCATGACCTCGGTGGGGACGGCGTCGGCGCCCTCGATCTGGTAGCTGGCGTCGCGGTGCATGCGCAGCACGTTGAGCATGAATCGCTCGTTGTCGGCGAAGCCGGCGAACGCTCCCATACGACTGGCCGTGCGCGCGCTGGTGGCATAGGCGTGACCGGTCATCAACGAGGTCAGCGTGGCCGCCCATGCACGACCCTCGACCGAGTCGTACGGCAAACCGAGCGCCATCAACAGCGCGCCGAGGTTGGCATAGCCGATGCCGAGCTGGCGGAACTGGCGGCTGGTCTCGCCAATCTTTTCTGTCGGGTAGTCGGCGCGACCGACGAGAATCTCTTGTGCCGTGAAGATGACCTCGACGGTGTGCATGTAGGAGTCAACGTCGAAGTTGCCCTCCTCGTCGAGGTAGTGCAGCAGGTTGATCGATGCCAGGTTGCACGCCGAGTTGTCGAGGTGCATGTATTCGCTGCACGGGTTGGATCCGTTGATGCGGCCCGTGGCGTGAGCGGTGTGCCACTTGTTGATCGTCGTGTCGAACTGCAGGCCGGGATCGGCGCATTCCCACGAGGCCGTCGCCAGCTCGCGCCACAGGTCGCGGGCACGGACGGTGCGCACGACCGAGCCATCTTTCACTGCGTACAGATTCCACTCGGTGTCGTTGATGACCGCGTGCATGAACTCGTCGCTGACTCGCACCGAGTTGTTGGCGTTCTGATACTGAATGCTGAAGCTGTCGGAACCGTCGAGGTCCATGTCGAACCCGGCGTCGCGAAGCACCCTGGCCTTGCGCTCTTCTTTGGCCTTGCACCACACGAACTCTTCGACGTCGGGGTGGTCGACGTTGAGGATGACCATCTTGGCGGCTCGACGGGTCTTGCCGCCGCTCTTGATGGTGCCGGCGGATGCGTCGGCGCCGCGCATGAAACTGACCGGGCCGCTGGCTGTGCCACCGCCGTTGAGCAGCTCATAACTGGAGCGGATGTTCGACAGGTTGATACCCGAGCCGGACCCACCTTTGAAGATCACACCCTCTTCTCGATACCAGTTGAGGATGCCATCCATCGTGTCTTCGACAGCGAGGATGAAGCAGGCGCTGGCCTGCTGCGGCACCCCCTTCACGCCGATGTTGAACCACACCGGGCTGTTGAACGCTGCCCGCTGTGTGACGAGGATGTACTTCAACTCGTCGTTGAAGGCCTCGACCTCGTGCGGGTTGACGAAATAGCCGCCTTCAACACCCCACGTGGAGATGGTGTCGGCGACGCGGTCGATGACCTGACGCAGTGACGACTCGCGCTCGGGTGTGCCGATCGTGCCGCGGAAGTACTTCTGGGCGACGATGTTGGTGGCATTCAATGACCAGCTGACCGGAAACTCGACACCCAACTGCTCGAAGGCAACCGTGCCGTCTTTCCAATTGCTGATCCGCGCATCGCGGCGCTCCCACTGCACCTGCTCGTACGGACGCTTGCCCGGCGATGTGAAATGACGGGTGATTCCGATGGCGAGACGTTCCGGCGCCAGTGACATATGGAGCTCCTTTGGGAGTCGAAGAGACGGTTTCGATTCTGATGGATGACCACAAGATGTGGTGGTAAGGGCGCCCCCTTGCCCGCGACCACCACAAGCAGTTGTAAGATTACAGCACTGTAGTTACACCCGTGTCAATGCTATCGCTGAGATTTGGCCAGAAAGATCCTTGATGAATCTTTCGTGGCCTATGGCCAGCGGCGGTGCGAGGTCGCAGGTTTAGAGTCTCCCTACCCCGCAGCAATGTTCCGAATCGTTCGGGCGACTGCTGCCCATCCGCGCCTCACACCGCTGCTAGCTACGGCACGAACCCTAAAGGGTCGTGCCTGTGAGGAGGAAGGGGTAAAACCACTGAATTTGAGCTGAATTCTCTGGGGACAGAAGGTGAATAGGCAGGGTTTGTGCACAGATATCCACAGGCACGCCTGATTTGGGTGGCATGACACGCCGATTCGGGGCCCCCATCTAGTGTTGATTCGCGGAGGTTCAGATGGCGAAATCGAGCATGGCCGTCGACGACGAGTTTCGGCCCGATATCGAGGGCTTGCGGGCGGTCGCAGTGGTGGTCGTGGTGCTCTTTCACATCAGGATCTCCGGGTTCTCCGGCGGATTCGTCGGTGTCGACGTCTTCTTCGTGCTGTCCGGCTTCCTGATCACCCGATTGCTGTTGCGCGAAGTAGCGACAACCGGCACGATCTCGTTGCGGCACTTCTGGGCCAGGAGAGCGCGGCGGCTGCTGCCGGCGTCATGCGTCGTCGTCGTGGTCACCGTGATTGCCTCGCAGGTGCTGTTGGCACCAATCGCGCAGCGACCGCTGGCGACCGATGCCGTCGCCGCTGGTGGATTCGTGATCAACTTCGTCTTCGCCGGCCGCCTCGGCGACTACTTCGCTTCGCAGATCGGCCAGACACCGTCACCACTGCTGCACTTCTGGTCCCTCGCGGTCGAAGAACAGTTCTATCTCTTGTGGCCGCTGGCTCTGCTCGCACTGCGACGCCGCCCGCGCCGGTACCTACGACTCGTGACGGTGATGATGATCCTGGTCGCCGTGGTGTCATTCGTCACGAGCCGCTGGATGACGCGCACGCATCCCACCGGCGCGTTCTACCTCCTGCCGGCGCGCATGTGGGAGCTCGCCGTCGGTGGGCTGGTAGCGGTCGGCGGTGTGGCGTGGCGATTGGTGTCGCCGGCAGCGCGTGCCGTCGCCGCATGGGTCGGCGTTGCGGGCGTGGCAACCGCTGTGACGACGTTCGACGACTCCGTCGCCTTCCCTGGTTCTGCCGCCCTGCTACCCGTGTTGGGCACTGCGTTGATCGTGGTGTCGGGTGGCAGCAATGCGGCCCCGTTCGCGCCGGTCGCCCTCCTTCGCCATCCGTCGCTGCAATGGATTGGTCGACGCTCGTATGCGATCTACCTGTGGCACTGGCCGGCGCTGGTCCTGGCCGACGCCAAATGGGGTCCGTTGTCGCTCGGGCAACGATTCGTGGCAATCGGTGTCGCGCTGGCGCTCGCTGCAGCGTCGCTGCGGCTCGTCGAGGATCCGGTTCGCCACTCGCCGTGGGTCGCGTCGCGTCCGAGTCGCGGTCTGGCGCTCGGCGCGGCACTCTGTGCAACGGTTCTGACCGTCGGCACGATCTCGTTGGGCCTGCCGCGGCAACTCGACGGCGGTACGGCGGCAGCCGCACCAGTGTTGGACTTCGTCGCGCCTTCGACGACCACGACGATTGGTTCGCAGGGTGCGCAGGCCGCAGTCACGCCCGCTGCGGGTCTCACGGGCAACGATCTGGCGAGCCTCGTTGCGGCGAATCGCGTCGTGCTGGAACAGGGTCTCGCGACGACGGCCGTGCCCAGCAACATGCGGCCGTCGTTGGGCAAGATCTTCGACGACAGGCCCGCCGTGTACGGAGATGGCTGCGTGGCGATCGGCGTCGACGACAACTTGAATCCATGTCGGTACGGCACTGCCTCGTCGGCAATCAAGGTGATCCTGCTCGGCGACTCACACGCCGCGCAATGGTTCCCGCCGCTGCACACCATCGCCGAACGCAACGGACTCGAACTGATCGTGCTTGCCAAGGGGGGCTGCCCGGCGCCGTCGGTGTCGATCCCAACAGCGACGCTGGCGCGCACCTGCCCGATCTGGCGCGATAAGGCCGTGCAGTTCATCGCCAACGAGCAGCCCGATCTGGTGATCGTCACCGGCTCCCGGCACTATCCGAACAGCGACCAGGAGTGGCGTGACGGATTCGGCATCACGCTCGGGCGGCTGAAGGGCCTCACCCCGCGGCTGCTGGTACTCGGCGACAACCCCGACTCGCGCACTGACCCGGCGACGTGCTTGTCGGCGCACCTCACCGACGTCACGGCCTGCACCAATCCACGAATCAAAGCGGTGGAAGCCGGCAAGCTCGAAGTCGAGCGCGCCGTCGCCGAACAGAACGGCAGCCGCTTCGTCGACACCTCGGATTGGCTGTGCACCGAGACCCATTGCCCGGTGATCATCGGCGACATCTTGATGTTCCGCGACATCAACCACCTCACGACCGTGGCCGCCGATTGGTTCACTCCGATGATCGAGGCCGTCGTCATGCCGTACCTTCGCGGTGGTTGACCATGTCGGCGTATCATCGCCTCGATGCGCCGGCTGTTCGATGACCCGACGGATCATGTCACCGTCCGCGAGGCATACGACGTGCAGCGGCCTCGCCCGGTCGATCGACCATGGCTCGGAGTGTGCATGGTGTCGAGCATCGACGGATCGACGGTTGTCGACAGCAACTCCCGCAAGCTGTCGAGCAAGAGAGATCAGGAGGTCCTGCTGACCCTGCGCGAGCTGGCCGACATCTTGATCGTCGGTGCGGCGACGGTGCGTATCGAGGGCTACGGCCCGCCACGCAAGCCGGGCCAACGAGTCGGTGTGGTCAGCCGCCGTGGCGACGTCGATGCAACCGCCGAGTTGTTCACCAGTGGCGCGGGGTTCCTGATCGTTCCCGACGACGCCCCGCCGACATCGGTCGATGCGATTCGGGCCGGTGTCGGCGGCGTCGACCTGGCTGCAGCGCTGGGCCAGCTCGACGCCGATTTCGTGCAGGCCGAGGGCGGCGCTCTGCTCAACGGCGCGCTGTCAGCGGCTGACGTGATCGACGAGTTGAACCTGACGATCTCGCCGCAGCTGGCCGGCGGTGACGGCCCACGGGTCACGAGCGGATCGCTGCAATTGTCGCGCCGGATGCGCTTGGCCCACGTCCTCGAGGAGGACGGCTTCCTGTTCACCCGCTACCTGCGGGCCCGCTGAGCGTCTAACTGCTCTCCAGCTTCTTCAG
>JAYTZE010000739.1:0-2672 GCA_043742385.1 Ilumatobacteraceae bacterium | reverse complement strand
CGTTGGGGTTCTCGGGCAAGACCGAATTTGTCTCTCCCGGCAGCGTGTCGCCCAGGTTTCGACGAATGGACAAGCGGTACTTCTCGCCACTGTGCGCTGCGCTGGCTGTTGGTGCGGCCACCTCGCTGCGCAACTGATCAGGTCATGACGAGCGCGGCGCGATCACGCTGAACACTGCGCCCTGCGGATCGTTGACCACAGCGAACGTGCCGGGCGGTACTTCGGTCGGTGGCACGGAAATCTTTCCACCCAGGGCCTCGACCTTGGCGGTCGCCGCCTCGCAATCGTCGACTGCGAAGTAGACCATCCAATGGTTGGGCAGATCCGCCGGCCAGGAGTCACCCTCCATCGGCATCATGCCGGCGATGCCCCGGTCCCCGACACGGAACTCGGTGTAGTCAGCAGCGCCCTCCATCGGCAACAGACCGGCGCTCCAGCCGAACACGGCGCCGTAGAACTCGACCGACCGCTGCGGATCGCGAGTGGTCAGCTCGTTCCAGCACCATGTGTTCGGATCGTTGACAAGGCCGGCACCGGCGTGGTGCCTTGGCTGCCAGATCGAGAACATCGCCCCAGCTGGATCGGCAGCGACGGCCATGCGGCCGACGTCGAGCACGTCGAACGGCCCGACCACGATGCTGCCTCCGTCTTCTGTGATCGCCGCGGCGCTCTCGTCCGCATCGGCGACGGAGATGTAGGTCGTCCACCACGGTGGCATGTCGGTGTTCATCTGCGGACCCAATCCGGCCACCGGCTTGCCGTCGAGTAGGCACATCCTGTAGCCGCCCGCCTCGGGAGGACCCTCGGCGATCGTCCAACCGAACAGCCCCGAATAGAACCGACTGGCGTCGACTGGGTCGGGTGTGCCGAGGTCGACCCACGAAGGCGTGCCGGGCTCGTACTTTGTCATCTCAGGCATGTCGTGCTCCTGTCGCTCTGAGATGCCCAAGGTATGACCACGCACGTCTGGCGTCAATGTCGCAACGTACTGTTCGAAGGTGATGAGCGCGCCAGGTCCCACGTTGTCGACGCGCCAGATCAACCGCGCCGTTCTCGGGCGTCAATTGTTGCACCGTCGGAGCGAGCTCGAGATTCCAGCCACCCGAATCGCGCCGCCCCGCCTGATCTCACTCCGGATCCGGCACCCAGATCCACACCGGGTCCAAACGCCGTTGCGGGAGCGCTAGTACATCGCGCCGGACTTGGCATCGGCCGGCCGGGCGCCGCGGGCGATGGCCAGATCGGTGACCAGTGAACCCTTCATCGCCAGCATGTCGCTGGTGACGGTGATCATCCGGAAGCCCTGCTCGAGGCGTCGCTCGATCAGTGCCGCCGTCGCATGGATGCCTGGCACGATGCCGGCATTGCGACAACCGGCGACGATGGTCGCCAGCGCATCATCGAACTTGCTCTCGCCGTCGTTGTTTCCAGGCGGGAGTCCGAGCGTGATCGACAGGTCAGCCGGCCCGACGTAGATCGCATCGATGCCGGGAACTGCCAGGATGTCGTCGAGGTTGGCAATGGCTTCGACGGTCTCGATCATCGGGATGAGGGCAATGCCGTCGCTCGCCCAGTCGTAGTGATTGGGTCGACGCATACCGGCCACCACTGGGCCGAAGCTGCGCGCGCCCATTGGCGCGTACCTGCCGTAGCGGACGACGGCATGGGCCTCGGCCGCCGAGTTGACCATCGGAACGATGATGCCTTCGATGCCGGCGTCGAGCATCTTGCCGATGATGCCTGGCTCGTTCCATGGCACCCGGGCGATAGGGGTTCCTCCGCCGAGCAGGATGGCCTGTGCCATCGCGACGGTTTGCTGGTAGTCGTTGACGCCATGCTGGTTGTCGATGCACACGTAGTCGTACCCGACGCGTGCGGCGGTCTCGGCGCTGATGATCGACGGGATAGCCAGCCAGACGCCGAGGGTATCGCGACCCTCGTTCCATTGGGTTCGCAAAGTGTCCATTGCTCGGTTCTAGCAAAGTTGACAGGGAACCGACCTACGCGACGACGATCGTTGCCGGTCGACCGGCCAGCACGTTGAGCGCGTTGTCGATGGCGTGCGCGTACAGCCGTCGGCGACCGGCGACGGTCGCCGATGCGACATGCGGGGTGACGATCACATTGGGGTGATTCAACAGGGGATGGCCAACCGGAAGCGGCTCGGGATCGGTCACGTCGAGGCCGGCGCCGGCGACCTGGCCCAACTCCAATGCGGCGAGTAGTGCGTCCTGGTCGACCAACCCGCCACGGGCGCAGTTCACCAGGTACACGCCGCGCTTCATCGTCGCCAGCGACGTCTCGTTGATCACGTTGCGAGTGTCGGCAACCGCTGGCGCGTGCAGGGAGATGACGTCGGATTCTGTGAAGACGCGGTTGAGTTCGACGAGCTCGCAGCCATCGGCCTCGCTGAGATACGGGTCGTAGGCCAGCACGCTCATCCCCATGGCCCTCGCTGCAGCGCCGACTCGACGGGCGATACGGCCATAGCCCACCAGGCCAAGCACGGCGCCATCGAGTTCCAACGCCGTACCGGTTGTCGCCCCGGGCAGGCCTTCGCGTGCCCGGTCGGTCTGCGCCGGCAAGTTCTTCACGACGGCCAGCATGAGCATGAGGGTGTGCTCGG
The DNA here is from genome assembly GCA_043742385.1 of Ilumatobacteraceae bacterium. Taxonomy (GTDB): domain Bacteria; phylum Actinomycetota; class Acidimicrobiia; order Acidimicrobiales; family Ilumatobacteraceae; genus JAENVT01. The sequence goes on along the minus strand of JAYTZE010000739.1, from coordinate 46 downwards.
CCGTCGAGACCGACGGAGCGTCGGGAGCGTTGCAGACGATCACTCC
>JAYTZE010000738.1:0-1189 GCA_043742385.1 Ilumatobacteraceae bacterium | reverse complement strand
GTTCGTCCACCAGGGGTGCGATCACCCTGGCCCCGAAATCACCGGTGAGGATCCCGATGGGAGCGTTGCGGCGGGCACCGAGTCGAAGCGTGGTGCCTTCGGTTCCACAGGTCCGCGCTCGCAGTCCCGTGTAGGCAGCGGGGTTCGGCGGGGCGTCAACCGCGGCGAAGAAGCCAGCCTGTGGTCCGGTTGGCGTCCGTGCCCGTCCCGTGAACTCCATCTCGAAGGTGCGCGCCATGCCGATGCCGTCTTCGTGCATCGAGAACTCCTCGTACGTGTCTTCGCCGGGGAACGGCCGATCGGCCATGAGGTAGTACTCGTCGGCGGCGAAGACCATCCGATGACCGAGGGTGTGCAGGAACACGTCTTGCCAGTCTTCGATCGCGTCGATCATCGCGGCGGCCTCGTCGCGCGTGTGCAGCCGCATGGCCGACTCCTTGTTGAACTTGCTCAACCCCAACGGCACCACGGCGACCGATTCGAGGTCGGGGTACTCGTCGAGCACGCCGGCCATCGTGCGGTCGAAGATCTCGCCGTCGTTCACGTCGGGGCATAGCACGATCTGACCGCGCACGACGATGTTGTTGTCGAGCAGCGCCCGCAACCATCGCAGACTCATGCCTCCGCGCGGGTTCTTCAGCATGCGCGCCCGCACGTCGGGATCAGTGGCGTGAATGCTGACGTTCAGCGGTGACAGGCGCTCGGTGATGACTCGCTCGAGGTCGGCTTCGGTGAAGCGAGTCAGCGTGGTGAAATTGCCGTACAGAAAGCTGAGCCGATAGTCGTCGTCCTTGAGATAGAGGCTGCGGCGCATTCCATGTGGCAATTGATAGATGAAGCAGAACTCGCAATGGTTGTCGCAGGTGCGCACACGGTCGAAAACTGCGCTCGACACTTCGGCGCCCAGCGGCTCGCCGGCGCGCTTGACGATCTCGAGCGAAGTCTGCAATCCACCACGCAGCAACTCGATCTCGATCTCGGCCTCATCGGCGGCAAACTGCCACTCGATGATGTCGCGTGGCACGACTCCGTTGATCGTGACGACCTCGTCGCCCGCGCACAAGCCGGCCCGCTCAGCGGCGGACCCGGCCGCGACGCTGACAACAACCGGTGCAGACATGGGGCTTCAGGCTATCGGCGGCAGCCCCGGGGTAGCCTGCGAACGTGGACGTCGATCGGGTTCTCTTGG
>JAYTZE010000737.1:0-2679 GCA_043742385.1 Ilumatobacteraceae bacterium | reverse complement strand
TCCGTCGAGCGTGGTCGACCGCCGGATCGAATCGAGCGCTTCGCTCGCTGAGCCGCCGCGAAGTGCGTTGTGCGCCACGAGGTACAACGTGACCGGTTCGAGTTCGCGAGACTGCGACAGCAACGCTGCGTACTCGTCGAGCAGTTCGTAGCGATCGTCGTGTCGTTCCAATACGTAGTCGACGAGGGCCGGCGACACTGCGCCGTGGTGGAAGTCGTCGCGGAGACTGCGAGCGTTCCACTTGGCGGCGACCTCGTGCTTGCGGTCAGGCCTGGCGACCACGAAGTCCGACCAAACCGCCATCAGCCGTTCCAGCGCATCACGGCAACACGTATCGAGTTGGTATTCCGAAGAGAGGCGTTCGAGCCGGGAACCGTGAACCTGCTCCCCCGGCGTTGTGAACTCGCGATCGGCGCGGCCAATCCACCCACCCCGAAGACGCAAACCTGCCTGTTCGATGAGTTCGGCGATCGGCGCGGTCGGCGTGCGAAAGGCGCGAACGTCGCGAATCAACGATTCCAAGATCAGCTCCTCACACTCCATCGCCGATCCGGGATCGCACAGCTCGTCGAACATCTCACGCACCAACTCGGCGGCCTGCTCGACATCATCGGCGGTCGCGTTGCGAACGATTTCGAATCGCTCGCCATCACACGTCGCTCCGATGAGTTCGCCAGGTTCGATTCCGTCGAGCCAACCATCCGGGCCCACATAAGAACCGTGCTCCGCCAGATGCTGCTCGCCCTTGAACGGGTACGCATGGGCGACCTCGACGCCGCCCGCCAGGCTCCAGGTACGTCGTGACCCCCACGTGATCGTGCTGAGATCCGGCATCGAGTCGAGGACGCCTCGGTCGAGCTCGTCGGCCGTCACCCGGTGCGTCAGAACCACACTTCGAAGCAGTTCTCTGACGAGGCTGACGGTGCCGCCGGCAGACACCCACGTGTCGTCAGTTTCGAGCAACGACTGATCCACGATCTCCTCGAGCTCGTCGAGTTCGCAGTCGTCGAACGCCGCCAAGACACCACCTTGGGCCAGCGCCACAGTGAGTTCACCCATCGCCAGAGGCCCGTCGGCGAGGATTGCGTGTGCCGCAGCGCGGATGGCGACGTCGGATTCATCCCACTGTTCGTCTGACCATGCATACGACATCGTCACATTCCAGCCCGGATCGCATCGTGATGAGAAATCGGTGAACGGCGGATGCTTGTATCAAGCGCGGGCCTATTGCCACTCTGTTGGAGTAAGGAACCACCAAAGGAGAGCGAGATGCCCCAACGCTTCCAACAGCCGATGTCCTCCGAGAACTTTGCACGACTCGAACGTCGGCCGGCACTGATCTCGAATCGAGGCAGGATCACGCAATCGTTCTTCGTGCCAGGAGGAGAGGAGCGTCCCAACTTCGAGGTCAGCATCGAACGAACGAGCCGAGGCGACATAGGCGGCAAGTACATCTACGAGATCAAGCTCGACCTCGACGGGTTCAGCCTCGGCGAGCGGGCGCTGCCACCGGGGCTCGAGAGTGTCGAGGTCACCAAGAGGCTTCCCGACAAGGTCGTCAGAGAACGGGCTGCCCTGCTCGACGCGTACATTCCTGATCACCTCGGGTTCGATCCGACCCCGGCGGACATCGTCAAGGCTCGTCCTCGGCAGCCCAAGCGGATGAAGCGTGACCTTCGGTACAACACGACGATCTTCAGTGGCGATGATCGGGCCGTGTTCCGCGACACCACCTATCCGTGGAGCGCGTTCGGGCGGTGCGAGACAAACTTCGGGCCCTTCAGCGGTGCGATGATCGGGCCCCGACATCTGCTCACCTGCAATCACGGAATCGACTGGACACCGCCACCCGGATTCGCAGCAGACTGGCTGACGTTCACGCCGTCCTACTACGACGGCACGGCCCCGTTCGGCTCCACCTACGCGACGCACGTCTACTGGGTCAAGAAGGACAACAACGACGGCTTCTCGAACGGCGACGAGGGCCAGTATGACTACGTCGTGCTGGTGCTCAACGATCGCATCGGCGACCGAACCGGATGGCTCGGCACCCGCCGCTACACCGACGCCTGGGACCCGCTGGCTGCGTGGTGGCACATCGGCTACCCGCAAGACCTCACCAGCCTCGAGCGTCCCACCTTCCAGAGTTGGTTCACGATCAACGGCGACGACACGCAGCCCGACACGCACGAGGCGATCTACCACTTGGCCGACGTCTTCCCCGGTCAGTCGGGTGGACCGATCTTCGGATTCTGGAACGGCGACGTCGGGCCCCGAGCCGTGGCCGTGCAGTCGTGGCAGAACAGCACCACGAATGGAGCCAGCGGTGGCGGCGATCTCGTCGACCTGGCCATCCGGGCCAGATCCGATCACCCGTAGGCCAACCGCGTCGATGACCGGGGCGATGCCAGACTGCTCGTATCGATTCAGTACGCATTGACCAGTGGCTGCAGGCCGTGCGGATCACCAAGACCCGCTCGGGTGCTGCCGCGGCCTGTCGTGGCACACACGTGAGCATCAACGGCGCGGCGGCGAGACCGTCCTCACCACTAAGAGTGGGTGATCACGTGGAAGCACGCGTCAACCAGCGCGAGCGGATCCTCGACGTCACCAAACTCATCACGAAGCGAGTTGATGCCGCAACCGCCGCCGAGTGCTTTGTCGATCGCAGCCCGGCAC
>JAYTZE010000736.1:0-1191 GCA_043742385.1 Ilumatobacteraceae bacterium | reverse complement strand
ATGCGTTGAACCTCAAGGAGTCCGGTGTCCCCGTGGTCGTCGGGCTGCGCGAGGGCAGCAAGTCGGCCGCCAAAGCCCAGGCCGCCGGCCTGACTGTGATGGAGATCGGTGCCGCCTCCAAGTGGGCCGACGTGATCATGCTGACCATGCCCGACACCGAGCAGAAGGCCACGTACGAGGAGTTCATCAAGCCGCACATGCGCAAGGGCAAGGCGATCGCCTTCGCTCACGGCTTCAACATCCGGTACAAGCGCATTCGTCCGCCGAAGACTGTCGACGTCATCATGATCGCCCCGAAGGGCCCGGGTCACCTGGTACGCCGCACCTACACCGAGGGTGGCGGTGTGCCGTGTCTCATCGCGGTGCATCAAGACGCAACGGGTGGGGCCCACGCGTTGGCCCTCAGCTACGCCGAAGCCATCGGCGGTGCACGCGCCGGCGTGATCGAGACAACGTTCAGCGAAGAGACCGAGACCGACCTGTTCGGCGAGCAGGTCGTGCTGTGCGGCGGTTTGACCTCACTGGTGCAGGCTGCTTTCGAGACACTGGTCGAGGCCGGCTATCAGCCCGAGATGGCCTATTTCGAGTGCTTGCACGAAGTGAAGTTGATCGTCGATCTGATGTACGAGGAAGGCATCGCCGGCATGCGTTACTCGATCAGCGACACTGCCGAGTACGGCGATGTCACTCGCGGTCCACGCATCGTCAATGCCAAGACCAAGCTCGAGATGAAGAGGATTCTCAAGGAGATCCAGAACGGCAAATTTGCCAAGGAATGGGTCGCCGAGAGCGAGACCGGCCGCATCAACTTCAACGGTCTGCGCGAAGCAGGCCGAGTACACCAGATCGAAGAAGTCGGCGCGCGATTGCGGGCGATGATGCCATTCCTCGGCGCCGGACGCCAGAAGGTCGCCGACGTCAGCGGCGGCTGACCAACACCAACTCGCGGCAACGGCCAAAGGGAGACAATGACACTGACCTGGGAAGAGGCGTGCGCGCGGGTGTGCGCGCCCGGCTCTCCGTTCGAGATTCTCGAGGACGACCACGGCAATCGTCGTTTCAAGAATGCTCCACCCAACCTTCGCGGCATCTTCGACATCGCCCGAGAGGGCGGCGACGACGTCTTCCTGGTGTACGAAGACGAGCGGTTGTCGTTCAACGAGGTCTTTGCGCAGATCGACGCCCTCGCCG
>JAYTZE010000735.1:0-2681 GCA_043742385.1 Ilumatobacteraceae bacterium | reverse complement strand
CAGGTACGGATCCACCGTTCCAAGGGGAAGTGCACGATGTGACTATCGAGGTCTCGGTCGTCGATTCATCTGCCAACGAACAGGTCTGGTCGGGAACGCTGCCGACCGGTGAAGCGTGGAAGGTCGACGTGACGAGGGTCTTCGACTCGCTGTCGCTGCGGCCGGAGGTTGACGGGTTGGACCAAGGCCGGTCATGGGGGCCACTGCCTCGCAACGCTGGTGAGGAGTTCGACTGCTGCGCGCCCCTCAACATCGTCACCGCCGATCCGACAGCGGCTGGCATGCGGGTCACTACACACGACGGCGACCGCTTCACCATTCCGCTGCGCGATCTCCCCGGAACAGACGGCCTTCGCATCGCCCTCGTAGCGCTTGCGGGCGGGGGACCCCAGCTCGCAGAGTTGGTCGACGGAGAGGGGAACGTTCTCGAATCGATGCCGGGCGGGTCGTAGCAGCAACTCATCGGAGTGTTTGCGGTCACCCCGGGTGGGCGTGAGAGACTCCGACGGACCCAGGTAGGCGGGAAACACTCGAATGGGGTTAGACGGTCGGCGAGGCGGCGATGTGTTCGGCCCAGCGGTAGTCGGCTTTGCCGGAGGGTGAGCGAACGACCTCGTCGACGAATACGAATGCCTTCGGCAGCTTGTAGCGCGCAATGTGTCGCTCGGCTTCCGCCAAGAGTGAGGCTTCGTCGGTGGCGTGGCCGGGGCGGATACGAACGACTGCGACGACCTCGTTACCCCACCGCTCGCTCGGCCGTCCGGTCACAACGCAGTCGTACACGTCCGGATGGGCCCTGATCGCCAGCTCGACTTCTTCGGCGAAGATCTTCTCACCGCCCGAATTGATCGTGACGCTGTCTCGACCGTGCAGTTCGACCACTCCGTCGGCGCGCAGCCGGGCCCGGTCGCCTGGCACCGCATAGCGAACGCCATCGATCACTGGATAGGCGCGCTCGGTCTTGGCCGCATCACCGAGGTACCCGAGCGCCAACCGCCCACTCTTGGCCAACCAACCCAGTTCCTCGTCCCCGGGCTGCAACTCGCGATCGAGATCGGCAGACAGCACGTGGTTTCCCGGGCTGATCGCGAACGTGCCGGTCGTCGCGCTGGTGCCGGCTGAGACATGAGTGAGTTGTCCTCCAGCCTCTGACGATCCGAGTCCGTCGACGATGATCAGCGCTGGCAGGTAGTGGAGGAATTCCTCCTTCAACCCGGCGCTCAGCGCCGCCCCTCCCGACAGCAACACAGTGAGGGATTGCAGGTCGTACGACGTTGCACTCAATTCGTCGAGCAGTGGCCTGGCAAAGGCGTCACCAACGATCAGCAGGAAGTTGAGCCGCTCGCGTTCGACGAGTCCCCACACGTCTGCAGGGTCGAGCCGATCGGGGATGGATTGCACGAAGACGGTGCCGCCGAGGTTCCAGGTACGGAAGGTCATCCAATGGCCGGCGCCGTGCATGAACGGCGGGGCGAGCAAAGCCCGCAAGCTTCCGTCGGCGGCCGCGATGACGCCGTCGAGAGTCTCGGCCGGGGAGCCGCCGAAGCACTCCACATTGGCGTCGCCGTTGCGCCACAGCACGCCTTTGGGCATACCCGTGGTTCCACCGGTGTACAGGATGTACAGGTCGTCGGCGCTCCATTCGACACGCGGCCTTTCCGACGATGCCGAAGCCAGCGCCTCCTCGTACCAGACGGCGCCGGGCAGCAGTTCATTGCCGGAGTCGTCGGGAACCTGCACGATCACGCGCAACTGCGCAAGCTCGGGTAGCACGTCGGCAAGCGTGGGAGCGAATTGGCTGTGGACGACGATCGCGGCGGCTTGGGAGTCGGCGAGCAGGTAACGCAGCTCCTCGGCCACGTAGCGGTAGTTGACATTGAAGGGTGCGACCCGCGCCTTGAACGCGCCAACCATCGACTCGAGGTATTCGTTGCCGTTGTGCAGATAGATGGCGAGATGGTGCTGCCCACTCTCGTGCCCCGCAAGATGCGACCGCTCGGTGTGCAAGCCGAGACCGGCACCGAGCAAGAAGTTGGCCAGCCGGCGCGTTCGCTCGGTGACCTCAGCCCACGTCAACCGACGATCGCGAAACACGAGACACTCGGCATCGGGTCGGGATGCGGCGATGGCCTCGTGAACCTCTGCGACCGAGAACTCCATGGCCGCAACATAGAGAAGCTGTGACCAGCGTCACCTATCGGAACGGTGATCCCGGCCGGAGCTGTGCCAACCCCTCGCCACTATGGTGCCGCGGCATGAGCAAGATCATCTTTGGTGTCTTCATGCCACAGGGCTGGAAGATGGAATTGGCCACAATCGAGGGCGCCGAAGCCAAGTGGCGGAAGGCTGTCGACATTGCGGTGCGAGCCGAGGCCTTGGGTTACGACTCGATCTGGGTGTACGACCACTTCCACAACGTGCCGCGCCCGGCCAGCGAGGCCGTTTTCGAATGTTGGACGACAATGGCTGCCATCAGTCAACTGACGTCAACGGTCCGCCTCGGCCAGATGGTCGGGTGCAACAGTTACCGGCAGCCCAGCGTGCTCGCCAAGATCACCTCGACCATCGACGTGATCAGTGGTGGCCGGCTCGACTGGGGCATTGGCGCCGGCTGGTACGAGAACGAGTACAAGGGATACGGGTTCGAGTTTCCTCGCCCGAAGGACCGTATCGGCATGCTG
>JAYTZE010000734.1:0-1192 GCA_043742385.1 Ilumatobacteraceae bacterium | reverse complement strand
GGGTGAGCGCAGACGCGAGCCACGGGTAGGCGATCAGCGACATGCCGTCGCCGATGTTCGACACCGTGGTCGAGATGAACAGCTTGCGATAGCTGGCCCCGAAGCGTTTCGCGGTCATTCGGGTTGCTCCGGGGCGACGGGGCGGTTGGTCGGAAAGACGCCGGCCAAGAACGCGTACTCGCGTGCACCGCCTCGTGGCAGGCGGATGAATTCGTTGGCCAGCGCCATGACCCGCTCAGTGAACTCCTTGGCCGAGTCTGCAGGAATTCGGGCGTGGCGCAGCGTGAATCCGCCGGCCTCCTCGCTGCCGCCCGACAGGTCGGCCTCGGCACGGGCATCGGCGACGAACGGCAGATCGCCGTCCATGGCTGCATCAGGAAAGACGATGGTGTGTGCGGTACGGCCGTAGAAGCGTTCGTCGATAGCCCGTACTCGACGGGTGCTCGTGACCTTCAACAGACCGACATCGACGAGCACATCGACGTGATGGGCCACCGTGCCGCGTGGTTTACGCACTCGCGCAGCCAGCTCGGTGACGGTCATCGCCCGTTCGAGCACCAGGTCGAGAATGAGCGCCCGCGACGGGTTGCCGAGCGCCTTGAGGCGTGCGGGGGAGTCGGCGCTGATGGTGTCGTCGAGGTCGTACCCGAGCTGGTAGCCGCTAATGTCCGACATATGTCGAATGATAAATAATAGTCGGACAATAGTCAAACAATCAGAGCCGGTTGGAGCGTTTGCGCGGCAATACTGGCGGAATGCGCACTCGCTCGGTGGTCGTCGTCTTCGGCGCGCTGACGGGTTTGTTCGCCTCCGGCTACGGGGTGATGTTCACCGTGCTCGACGAATTCCGCGACGAGTACGGCATCGGTGAGGGCGCACTCGGTCTGATCGTGGCGATGGGGTTCCTGTCGTCATTCCTCGCCCAGGTGACGCTGGCCCCACTGGCGGATCGTGGGCATGCGCGGGCGATGATCGTTATGGGCATGGTCTTCAACGTCGCCGGCCTCTTGGGCATGGCCTACGGCACTAGCTTCATCGTGCTGCTGACTGCGCGGTTCGTGATGGGTGTCGGTGTCGGGTTGGCGTTTCCGGCGGCGCGGCGAATCGTGATCTTGGCCGACCCCGACCATCTCGGCCAGAACCTCGGGCGCATGCTGGCCGCCGACGTTGCCGGCTTCGCGGTCGGGCCAGC
>JAYTZE010000733.1:0-1193 GCA_043742385.1 Ilumatobacteraceae bacterium | reverse complement strand
CGAGCTGTTCGGCGTGCGAGCGCACGTAGCTGAGCGCGATCTGCGCGCTCTCCTTCATCACATCGCCCAGCTGACCGGTGAGCGTCAGCGATGGCTCGCCGTCGACCGCCAGCGGAAACGCCGTGGTCTCGATGAACAGCACGTCGCCACCCATGCCCGTGACGGCCAGACCTGTGGCAACACCTGGCACATTCGAGCGTTCTGCGATCTCGTCGTCGAGCTTGACACGACCGAGCCAGGTACGAACATCGGTTACGTCGACCTTGACCGGCGTCACGCCTTCGCCCGTGGCCACCTTGGAGGCAATCTTGCGAGTCAACTTGCCGAGCTCTCGCTCGAGCGAACGAACACCGGCCTCGCGCGTGTACCCCGTGATCGTGGCGCGCAGCGCGGCATCGGTGAGTAACACCTCGTCGGTGCGAAGGCCAGCCTGTTGGACCTGTCGGGGAAGCAGATAGCGCTCGGCGATGAACACCTTCTCGTCTTCGGTGTAGCCATCGAGACGAATGAACTCCATGCGGTCGAGCAACGGCGCCGGGATCGTGTCGGCAACGTTGGCGGTGGCGATGAACACGACATTGCTGAGATCGAGATCGACCTCGAGGTAGTGATCGCGGAAGGTGTGGTTTTGAGCCGGGTCAAGCACTTCGAGCAGGGCGGCCGTCGGGTCACCACTCCAACCGCCGGCGCTCAACTTGTCGACCTCGTCGAGCAGCACCACCGGGTTCATGGAGCCGGCTTCGATGATCGCCCTGGCGATGCGGCCGGGCTGACTGCCTACGTAGGTTCGCCGATGACCGCGGATCTCGGCTTCGTCGCGCACGCCGCCAAGCGAGACGCGCACGAACTTGCGACCCATTGCTCGGGCAATCGACTCGCCGAGGCTGGTCTTGCCGACGCCGGGAGGCCCGACGAGCGTCATCACCGCGCCGGATTGGCGCGTTTGACCCTCGATCGGCTGCGCGTCGCGAGTGACTCGTAACTTGCGGACGGCGAGGAACTCGACGATGCGATCCTTGACCTCGTCGAGGCCGTAGTGGTCGGCGTCGAGAACCGCTCGGGCCTGGTCGAGGTCGAGCTGATCATCGGTGCGAGTGTTCCAGGGGAGTTCGACGATGCGGTCGAGCCATGTGCGAATCCATGAATGCTCCGGGGACTGCTGACCTGTGCGTTCGAGCCGATCGATTTCTTTG
>JAYTZE010000732.1:0-1194 GCA_043742385.1 Ilumatobacteraceae bacterium | reverse complement strand
GATGCCGAGGTGCAGCGGCTGGGGGACTCGGGGAGCGACGCACCGAAGTCGGGCAAGTGGACGTCACGTGGGTCGTCATGGCTGTCCGGGAGGGCATCCAGCTCTGCGTGCCGCTGCGCTCGCTCGCCGAGAAGGAGAAGGACGACCCGCAGCACAGCAGGGTGATTGATGCGCTCCCGGACAGCCATGACGACCCACGTGACGTCCACTTGCCCGACTTCGGTGCGTCGCTCCCCGAGTCCCCCAGCCGCTGCACCTCGGCATCCTGATAGTCATCCGGGCGACGATCGAAATGAACTCGATTCTTGGACGACTTTCCGTCGTGAGTTGGCATCAGACCGAGCCGGAGGCCCCACCCGTCCACCGCGGCAAGCAGATGTCCGCCGGAAGGCCCCGTCCCCACACATACTCGAGGTCAGTACGCGTGCCCTTAAATAGCACCTAGAAGTACCGCTTAGCGTTCCCGACGTGCCCGGACCTCCGCCGGCCGACGCCATACCCGATCGATGCAGTGTGTGCCGCGTGCGCGGCCGGGCGCAGACCTAACTAACCTAAGAGGCTGTCGCGTTAGTTTGGCCAGCGCGCCGGGTGGGTCGCATTTTCTGAGAGACGGTGGAGGAGGAGGCGTGCGTGGGCTGCCCATATGAATCCTTCGGTGACTTTCGGGTCACGTTCGTAATCGACTTGTAAACGGCGATTCGCCATCGTCCATGACCAGGTGCGCTCAACGATCCATCGCTTCGGCAGGACAATGAATTCGTGAGGGTGGATACGTTTGACCACCTCAACAGCAACATGTCGCGCCCGATAGTACGCCGCGAACGCATTCTTGAACCCGCCGTCTACCCAAACCTTCGCCAGGCGACCCGACTTCGGCTTGGTCCGCTCGAACAACGCGATCCCACCGGCATTATCCGACATCCCGGCGACCACAACGATAACACCTATTATCAGTCCAAGGGTGTCGACCATCGCGAACACTTTGCGCCCCGATATTTTCTTTCCGGCATCATAGCCCCTGGTCAACGACGTCACGGTCGGTGCCCCACGGACCGTTCGAGCATCAATGATTCCGGCCGACGGCTCCTGTTCGCGTCCCTCGATCTCGCGCACCAAGGCCCGCAGCCGGTCAACTACACGCTCCCACGTGCCATCGCGTGACCACGTCAAATGATACCGATGCACGGTATTCCA
>JAYTZE010000731.1:0-5350 GCA_043742385.1 Ilumatobacteraceae bacterium | reverse complement strand
ACGCGATCGGCGACGACCGACGAGGCATCGCTCTGTCGATTCGTGATCGGATCGAACGCGTCGGCGGACGTGCCTCATTGGATTCGGCTCCGGGTGCTGGCACCGAGTGGGAGTTGGTGGTGCCGAGATGACGGCCAGGGTCCGCGTGTTTGTGGTCGACGATCATGCGCTGTTTCGGTCCGGCGTGAAGGCTGAGATCGGTGATGCGGTCGAGATCGTCGGCGATGTCGGCACGGTCGACGAGGCGATCGTCGCCATTCGGGCAGCCAAGCCCGACGTGGTGCTGCTTGATGTGCATCTTCCGAACGGTGGTGGCCGGGCGATTCTGGAAGGGCTCGCCGATGACCTGCCGGATACGAAGTGCCTTGCGTTATCGGTGTCGGACGCCGCCGACGACGTGATCGGCGTGATCCGCGCCGGGGCCCGCGGATATGTCACCAAGACGATCACCCGTGAGGAACTCCTCGACGCGATTCGGCGCGTGCATGCCGGCGACGCGGTGTTCTCGCCACGGCTCGCTGGGTTTGTGCTCGATGCATTCGCAGGTTCGGCGCCGGTGGCATCCGATCCCGACATGGATCGTCTGACGAACCGCGAGCAAGAAGTGCTGCGGTTGATTGCGCGGGGATACACGTACAAGGAAGTTGCCGCGCGCATTCACGTATCGGTGAAGACCGTCGAGACCCACGTCTCTTCGGTGTTGCGCAAGCTGCAGCTTTCCAACCGTCACGAACTCACCGCATGGGCGACGGATCGGCGGTTGTTGTAGCTGCTGTCAGTCACGGTCGCTGTCAGGGTCGACGTCGGCCCTCTCGGGCGCGGGCCCGGCCTCGATGTCGGCGTTCAGGGCCTCAGCCGGGCTCGCCGCCCAGGCCGGTCGCTTCCCGGTCTCCAGTTCGAGTAGTTCGGCCTTGGCTTGCCGCCATGCCACGTCTGCTGCCGCGGCACCCTTGCCTGTTCGCGTGGCGTCTTTGACGAGTTCGACCGCGCGCTGGTGCGCGGTTTGCGCTCGCTTCAGCCTCTCGGCCTTCTCGATCGCCTCCAGCTTCAGACGCTCAGCTTCGGCCTTGCGGTCGATCGTCGCCTGCTTTGCTCGGCGATCGGCCTCTTCAGAATCTCGAACGCTTTGCGCGAAACGCTCGACATCGGTGAGCGGGCGTGGCGGGGGGACTTTTGGACGGCGACGACTTGGCATCGGTCGACATTGTGGTCGGAGATCGTCCCGATCTCAACATCGCACGTTTGCGCTGCGGTCTAACGCAAGATCAGCACAATGATCACGATAAGGAGGATGAGGCCGATGAGGCCTCCGCTGATGTAGATACCGGATGCGAGCAACATGCGTCTGAAGTACCCCGCCCTCGGTAAGGGCAAACACAATCTGGAGAGGTTTGACCGTCGGTTCTGCCGGGTATTCCGTCGGCCCGCATCGATTTCAACGAAAGCAGGAGACACAATGGACAACGATCTGGATCAAGCCAAGGGCAGGGTCAAGCAGGCCGTCGGTGACCTCACCGACGACAAGGACCTCAAGAGCGAAGGCAAGGCCGACGAGACTGCCGGCAAGGTCAAAGAGTTCCTGGAAGACGCGAAGGACAAGGCCGAAGACATGGTCGACAAGGTCAAGGACAAGTTCAACAAGAACTGAATGACGTCCGCTCGGGGTGCCGGTCTTGTGGACCGGCCCCCGGGTTATGGTCCAACCGATGCGACTCGTCGGCCGTTCCGTCGAGCGAGCACCTGCGAACGATTTCAGCAGTCCCGTCGTCGAGTTCTACTCCGCACGAGTGAGTTCGAGCGAGTGGCGGCATGAGTCGGACGCCCAGCGAGCCGATCACGTCTGTGATCTGCGCTGGCTGAGACGGCAGGCGTCGAAGAAGAAAGGCGCTATGCCTGGGGGAGCCGCGGGTGGAGGTATGACGAGATTCGTTGTGCTGCGGGTGGGTCGAGGTTGGCCAGCACGGCGACTACGTAGCCGGATTGCGGGTAGATCCTGAGATCGCCGTTCATGCCTGGTGCGCCGCCGCTGTGGCCCAGTGGGCCGCTCCGCTCGACGTCTCGTTGGTCCTCGAACCCGTAGGTGTATCCGGTGCCTGGTCCCGAGTCCACCTTGGCGGTGAACAGCACGAATACCTCTCGAATTCCGCATCGCTCACCACGCTGCACACATCCTCACACCAACAGAGACCGCCGAGGTGCAAAGTCGCGCCACATACGATCCACGAAAGTTGCTTGGCCGCCAATGTCCACGTTGGCCGTCAAGCGGTCCGACGAACGGCCGTCTGGCCCGGGCGGTGAGGTTCAGCCGATCTGAATGGAGGCCAGGATCTCGTCGAGGGCGGCTCGGTCCTGCGGCGAGGTGTCCGGCCAGGAATACGCGTTGATCACGAGGCGGGTACCGTCGACGTCGAGAATCCACAGCTGGTTGTGCATATTGGTGCCGTATCCCCACCAGGGGACCCCAGCGCCCAACCCAGCATCATTCTGATTGCCGTCTTCTTGCCAGAGGGCGAACATGGACTCCTTGCATTCGTCCGCGGTGTAGTCGGGGACGGTAAACATGTTTGCGACGCTGTGCGTTCCCTAGTTTCGCTCTAACTCTGGCTGGTCTTGGAACGGTGCTCCGTGATCATCGACGTGAGGCTGTCGGCTATCGCGGCGTCGCGGTCCTGTGTTGCGTGCTGATAGATGAGCGCAGCGCGTGATGATGACTGGCCCATCCGCGACAGCAGTTCCTTGGTGCTCGCCCCGCTGGACGAGGCGAGGGTGTTGCCGGTGTGGCGGAGGTCGTGGAAGCGCGCAGCCCCTGATGCCCACGCTTCTCGTCACCCGTTCCGGTGTTGGAACGTCGCTTACGTCAGTCGTCAGTCGACGCCGTCGTCAGTTGAATCGATCGCGCAGCCAATGGGCTGATGTCTGGTTGCTCCGCGATCCGGGCGAGGGTCGAGCGCTCCTTCGTGGTCAACGACGCGCTGGTTCGATCCGCCGGGCCGAGCAGCCGTGCGAGGGCATCGACGTCGCGTATGTGCTTGGCGCGTTCTGCCGATGACATCGAGACGATCTCAGTAACGGCCGTGGCCTTGCCCAACAGTGCGCCGACCAACGTTGGCCTGCGTACGATTCCGGCGGTGTTGTCGTCGAGCTCGACTCGCACCAGTGAGACACGTCCGAAGGCTTGTGAGGTTCCGGGCGCTTCGATGGTGCGCCCGCTGCCCAGTGAGAGCTTCGCCCTAGCCCCCATGTGGTCGGGGGCGAGGACGTCGATGGTTGCGCCGCGACGTCGGTAACGATGGGCGACGCCCTCAGGGCTCGGAAGGTCCTGCGAGAAGCCGGCGTGTGCGAGGACGTTGTGCGTATGTCTGAGCACAGTCGGCTCGATGGGAAGGTCGACGACGAGGTCGATGTCGTTGGTGGGGCGAACGTCGGTCGACTCGCGCTCTACCTCGTGGAGGAACACCATCTGGCCGCCGATCAGCAGCCAGTGGTGCCCGAGCTGCGGGGCGATCTCGATGAGGGCGCGCCAGGATTCCGCCTGGCCGCCTGCCAGCGGTGGCAGACGAATGAGGGCAGGCTCATCCATAGCCGTCGACCAGGTGTTCTCCGGCGATCCAATTCCGCGGATCGCCTGACTCCAGGAGGTCGAGTGCTACCGCATTCCGTGGAGCGAACGCGCCCTCGAGGATGAGATGCCACGCGTCATCATCGACCACTCGAAGCACAACGCGGCCAGCCGCATCGGCAACGAACGCGATCCGTGCGTCGAGGCCGCTGAACAACTTCGCTGGCAGGTATAGGTCGACGCTGTCATCGAGCGCCAACTGCTCGCCGAGATCTATGGCTGCGCGTACGCCTCCGATCAAGGCGCCAACCATTTCAGGCAGCGCGGCGGCGTCCGCGCGGCTCATCTCGCAGCGGATGATGTTGGCTCGGCGCCGATACCTGCCGGGGCGTTGTAGGTCGATCGGGCCGGTGAGGATCTCCTGCCACGCCCGCCGTGGACCGAGTGGACGTCCACGGACACCGGGCGAGTGCCGCCGTGCCGCGATCGCATCCTTGGGTACCACCCACACATTGGCAAATCGTTGGCCAGGGAGCTGACCGCCGACCACTAGCTGACGAACACGCTCGACCGACACACCCAGGAGGTCGGCTGCGTCAGCCAGTGGCAGTAGCTCGGACATGGGAATAATATATTGGAGTTTTCCAATATATACAACTCAGACCTCCATCCACGGTCGGGTGTTGATGTCCGTTGACGTGGGGTGCGTCACGAAATTGCGATTCGGCAGGCATGTTGGAGTGTGAGGGGTAGTTTCGATTTTCGAGCTGGCAGAAGCGTGACCGGAGCACTTTGGTGCGCCCGGACGGTTCCGGGCTCTGTAGGGGGTGTGAGGTTTGGCACCGTTCCCCCTTTGCGGTCCTCGGCTCCCCGTACTTTGCCGACGACTTGTGACGAGGTGCGTTCTCACGAGGCGTGGCTGCTGTGAGTCCGACGCTCGAGCTTGCTGTTGCTGTCCCGCCGGACTTCCTCACGTTGGACGAGGCGGCGGTGGTGTTGCGCGTCGGGCGCAGCACTGCCTATCGCGAGGCGAACGCGTACGAGGCCTCCGGCGGCAAGACCGGCATCCCGGTGATTCGTTACGGGAGGCTGTTCCGGGTACCGCGATTCCGGCTCGAGGAACAGCTCGGCGGACCGATCACCTGGCCCCTTCCCACCGACGCTTCTGTCCTTGCCGCGACCACGCGACCACCACGCCCGCGCAAGCGCGCAGCACGCGCAGTCGCGTCGCGTTCCACCGCCCAACTCTCGCTCGCGATCGAGTCCTGAGGCACCACCCATGATGACTACCCGAACCACCGAACCCATGAATGACAGACAGGTGCTCCCGCGCGAGGCGGTGTGTGGTCATGATGCGCGTGACGACCCTGTACGCGGGCTCGGCTGCGGCGACCGCGAGGTATTACACGAAGTATCTGACGCAAGCGCCGGGAGAGGAGCCGGGACGTTGGACGGGCACGCAAGCTGCCGCATTGGGTCTCGCCGGCGAGGTGTCGACCGACGCGCTCGAGGTGTTGTTGTCGGGCTGCGATCCACTCACCGGGGCGACCCTCGGTAATCCAGCGAAACGTCGTTGGTGCGTTGTGCCAGACGAGATCGACGCAGTAACGCGCCTGGAACCGACCCGACGGCAACTTGCGCACGCTTCCCCACGGGCTGCGACCCATGACACGATCATAATTCGTTGTGGCATGTCAAGCCTCGGTACCCGCTTGACACTTCGTGTTCGGTACCTACCTGACAGTCGGGGTCGGGTTATGCGGCGTTGATCCTGCGGGGGCGGCCGCCGGG
>JAYTZE010000730.1:0-1196 GCA_043742385.1 Ilumatobacteraceae bacterium | reverse complement strand
ACGGCGATGTCGCCAGCCGCAGGCTCGGTCGAACCGCACGCCACGAGCACTACCAGCACGACTGCTACAAGTGGACCGACTCGGTTGTCTCGGATGCGCAATGGCCTCTGCATCTCGGCACTGTAGCGACGCCGTGCGACTGCTACCTCGCGCCCCACACGAAGCGATGAGTGTGAATACCGAAGTACGTGAAGCTCTCGACGCTGCGCACGCCGTCGATCGACCTGATTTCGGCATCGATCACCGTCAGCAAGCGCGCCGAGTCCTCGCACACCACCTCGACCAGAAGATCGAACGAGCCTGACGTGAAGACGACATAGATGACGCCGGCGATGTCAGCAATGCGATCGGCGACCTCGCGCACGTTGTGCTCGACGCGAATGCCGAGCGCGGCCATCACCGGATAGCCGAGGGCCAACGGGTCGGTGACCCCGACGACCTTGACAACGTCGGCGTCGAGCAGCCGTTGCACGCGCAGGCGCGTTGCCGCGGGGGAGAGGTTGACCAGATCGGCGAGATCGGCATAGCTGGCCCGCCCGTCGCGCTGCAGAGCTTCGATCAACCGGCGATCGGTGTCGTCGAGTGGACTCGTCATGGTGCGTGCTTCACGTGATGCCTGCCGAGAGGCCGAAGTCGATCGAAATGTTGGCACCGGTGATCGCTGCAGCCGACGGCTGGGCGAGGAACCAGATCATCTCGGCGATCTCGGCCGGCTGGATGAACCGCGCCGACCGACCCTGGGGATAGCTACGCAGCAACTTGTCGAGGTATGCCTCAGGGTCGGTGCTGGCGGCTGCCTGGCCGCGCAGCATGGGCGAGTCGACGTCGCCTGGGCAGACAGCATTGACTCGCACGCCGACTGGAGCAAGCTCGAGGGCGAGCGCTCGCGTGAGATTCGACACCCCGCCCTTTGACGCGCAGTACACGGCTGCACCGGCGTTGCCCTGCACCCCCGCATCCGACGACATGTTGACTATGCACCCACGCGTGACCGTGAGGTGCGGGATGGCCGCAGAACAGACGAAGTACAGACCTTTGAGGTTGACGTCGACAACACGATCCCATTCGTCCTCGGTGGTTTGTGCACTCGGCCCTTCGGTCCACAACCCTGCGGCATTGACCACAGCGTCGAGGCCACCTGCCCAGCTGACTGCGTCGGCGACCGCTCGACGGCACGCGTCGACGCTGCGCAGATC
>JAYTZE010000729.1:0-1196 GCA_043742385.1 Ilumatobacteraceae bacterium | reverse complement strand
AGCACGTTCGCAGTGGAGAGCGATCGATGCTGAAGCAGACGCCTGTGCCCGGTGTCGATCTGTCGCTGTACAGCGCGACGCGTGAGTGGGCGACATCGCACGACGGCACGCAAGTTCCGGTCGACCTCGTGCGACACGTCGATACGCCGCGCGACGGCAGCGCGCCGTGCTTGATCTACGGGTACGGCAGCTATGAAGCGTCGGAACCGCCGTGGTTCAGCCCGGCACGGCTCTCGCTGCTCGATCGCGGCTTCGTGTGGGCGCTGGCTCATCCTCGCGGCGGCGGCGAACTCGGCCGACGGTGGTACCTCGACGGCAAACTCCTCAACAAGCGCAACACGTTCCTCGACACGATCGCCGTCGCCGAACATGTCGTGACCAACGACTGGGCATCGCCTGGCCGAGTCGCAATTCGCGGTGGTAGCGCCGGCGGCCTGCTGGTCGGGGCGTGCATGACGATGCGACCCGAGGTGTTCGCCGCTGTCGTGGCCGAGGTGCCCTTCGTCGATGTAGTCACCACGATGTACGACGAGGCGTTGCCGCTGACGATCACCGAGTGGGATGAATGGGGCAACCCGGCCAGCGAACCACTGGCCAGCTATATGCTGAGCTACTCCCCATACGACCAGACAACGGCGCGCGACTATCCAGCCGTCCTGATCACCGCCGGCCTCAACGACGTGCGCGTCAGCTACCACGAGCCCGCCAAGTGGATCGCCAAACTGCGGGCCGTGCGTACCAATTGCGCTCCACTGATCATGCGATGCGAGATGGGCGCCGGCCATGCCGGCCCGAGCGGGCGCTACGACGTGTGGCGCGAGGAAGCACGCACGCTGACATTTCTCATCAGCACCGTCTGATCACATCGCACTGAACGCGACCACTGCGGCCAGTACGAGAAACCCGGCGTTGCGCACGACGTTGCTCCAGCCGATGGGCTTGCTGGACCATGCTCCAAAGCATGCGCACGACGGATGCCTTCCCTGCAGCAAGCGCACCACCAGCAATGTCGTGAAGCACGCCAGCAGGACACCGGCGACCATCGCGACGGGTTGCCTGGCGATCTGTGCAATCAACAGCGCACCGATCATCGCCTCGACGTAGGGCACGACAACCGCCACGATTCGAAACACGCCAAGGTCGGAGGCCTGGGCCTGCCACTGCCGTGGCGCAGCAAGTTTCGTGACACCGGCGAC
>JAYTZE010000728.1:0-2689 GCA_043742385.1 Ilumatobacteraceae bacterium | reverse complement strand
ACAAGTGCACGTCGCTCGCGGCAGCGCAGCGTCGTCATGGCCATCGCGGGTTCACGTGCGCGACGCCGCGTGAAGTCGTCGGGATGGCCGCCGCCGGGCTGGGAGACGATCTGCTGTTGGCCAACGAAACCCTTGACCCGGCAAGGTTGTCAGCGATGGCAGCGTTGCACGATCAGGCGGTGGTCACCGTCGCGGTCGATTCACGCGAGACCATTGAAGCGGCTGCGTTCGCAGGACTCAGGTACGCGCTGATCGACATCAACGTCGGACTCCCCCGCTGCGGATGCAAGCCCAGCGATGCCGGACATCTCGCCGACTACGCACGCAGCCGCGGGATGGTGGTGCGTGGCGTGATGGGTTACGAGGGCCACGTCATGGGCATGCCGGATCGCTCAGCGCAGCGAGCCCGTGTTGCCGAGGCCATGGAGAAGCTGACGGTCGCCAGCCTCCTGGTCGGCGGCGACATCATCAGCGCCGGCGGAACCGACACGTACGACCTGCACGATCAGGTGACCGAGGTGCAAGCAGGCACCTACGCACTGATGGACACCTTCTACGGCGACCGCGGGCATCCATTTCGGCAGGCCTGCTTCGTGCTCGCCACCGTGATCGCATCGAACGACGCGTATGCCGTCGCCGATGCAGGGCTCAAGACACAGGGCATGGACCATGGCAACCCCTCGATCGAAAGTGCCACGGTACGTTTCCTGTCCGACGAGCACATCACGTTCGTGCCGAGTACTCGGATGGTGGTCGGCGAGCGGGTAAAGGTCGTACCGGCGCACATCGATCCGACCATGGCGATGCACGAGATCGCCTGGTTGGTTCGCGGCGACGATGTGATCGAACGTTGGCCGATCGACCTACGCGGTTGGTGATCTCAGGCAACTCAACCAATGTCCCGCAGCGCTATCAAGAGCGAAGCGAGGGAGCGGGCGCGATGCGAAATGGCGTTCTTCTCGTCCTCGCTCATCTCGGCGAATGAGCGACCGTCGCCGTCGTCGGGAATGAACACCGAGTCGTAGCCGAATCCGCGTTCCCCCAGTTCAGCGGTAGCGATCGTTCCGGCGCACACACCCTCGACGGCGAGTTCCCGCCCGTCGGGCCACACCACCATCACAGCGGACACGAACCGGGCATTGCGAGCGTCTGTGTCACCCAACTCCTGCAGCAGCTTGGCCCGATTGTCGGCATACGTCGCGTCCTCTCCTGCGTATCGGGCCGCGTACACGCCGGGCTCGCCGCCGAGTGCGTCGACGAACAGACCGGTGTCGTCGCTGACTGCAGGCAGCCCGGTGGCCGCGCAGATCGCGGTGGCCTTCAAGCGGGCGTTACCCAGCAGCGTGTCGGCATCCTCGGGCACATCGGGCACGTCGGCCGGTCGTGGCAGCAGGTGCACGACACCGTCGAGGATGGCCGCCATCTCCATCACCTTGTCGGGATTGGCCGATGCGCAGACCAACTGCATGTCCTCCACGCTCACCGACCGAGGGGGCGCGGCGGCGGCGGTACCGAGACCATCTCGGCTTGCAACGCCATGATTTCGGTCAGGCCACCCGACGCCAGCTCCAGCAAGAGATCGAGTTCGCCTCGCGAGAACGCGGCGCCCTCTGCAGTGCCCTGCACCTCGACGAACAGTGGCTCGCCGTCGTCCTTGCCGAGCATCACCACGTTCATGTCGACCTCAGCGGTCGAATCCTCCACATACGGAAGGTCGAGCACTGGCAAGCCACCGACGATGCCCACGCTGATTGCCGCACAGAACGAGTGCAATGGATGCACCTTGATCGCCTTGTTTTGAACCAACCGTGCGAGGGCGTCGTGCAGGGCCAGATACCCGCCGCAGATGCTGGCGGTGCGCGTGCCACCGTCGGCCTGCAGCACATCGCAGTCGACCACCACTTGACGCTCGCCGAGCAGATGCATGTCGCACGCAGCCCGCAGCGAGCGACCGATCAGGCGCTGGATCTCGACGGTGCGGCCACTCTGCTTGCCCTTCGCAGCCTCGCGATCGATCCGCTCGGGAGAGGCTCCCGGCAGCATCGAATACTCGGCCGTCACCCACCCTTTGCCGGTGTTCTTCATCCACCGCGGCACGTTCTCGTCGATCGACGCAGTGCACAAGACGCGAGTCTTGCCGAACGTCACCAACACGCTTCCTGCGGCCATCTCGGTGTAGTCGCGCTCGAATGTGATGGGACGCAGTTCGTCGTCGGCGCGGCCGTCAAAGCGGGTCATGGGCGTACTCCTCGTGTAGTGAACAGAACTGCGTACGTCATTCCGGCGGCTGCCAGTGATCGGCCTCGCCGAGCTCGGGACCCAGCAGACGGCCTCCCAGGTCGGCGAACCAGGAGATATCGCCGCTCGAGAAGAACCTGTGCTCGGCGACGTCACCGGCATTCTCGGGGCGCAGCAGATCGAGCCGCTGCAGCACCTCGCGGGTTGCGAACGCGGTCTCGTCGGCGCTCGACACCAGCGTCACGCCGGGGCCCATCACGTCGCCGATGACGCGAGCAAGGTACGGGTAGTGGGTGCAACCGAGCAGTAGCGCGTCGACCTCGGCCGCCTTCACCGGTGCCAAGAGCCGCTCGGCGAGGATGGTGATCTCGTCTCCGCTGGTCTGGCCGCGCTCGACGAATTCAACGAAGCCGGGACAGGCAGCAGCGGTCAGCTCTACGGCGACGCCGGT
>JAYTZE010000727.1:0-5351 GCA_043742385.1 Ilumatobacteraceae bacterium | reverse complement strand
CGACGTCGCCGCATGTCTGTCCGGTCGTCGCTACGCGACGTCCGATCGGATCGTCATCGAGGTTGACGGTTCACGCTGGGCGATCGAGGGTGGACCCGACACAGCGACGTGCAGAAAGGTCAGAACTCGACCGGATCTGACGATGGATCACGCCTCGGTCGGTGCATTGCTGCTGGGTGGTGTGCGCCCATCGGCTTTGGCCGCGGGTCGCCGGCTCGACGCACGCAGCAGCGAAGCGCTGCGACGTGCCGACGCCTTCTTTCTCACGTCGCCAACACCTCATTGTCAGACGCATTACTAGGCGCCAGGTCGCGCCACACATCGCGATGAAAGCGAAGGTATCCGCGGTGACGAAGCGTCGTGATGCTGCGTAGTTGTCGGTCGGCATCGGCGAGCCGCCACCACGATGCGGAAGGAAAGACGTGATGCGCCAGGTGGAAATTCCCGTCAAGGGTCAGCCAGCGGTAGAACCGTGTCGAGTGCACCGAACCGGTTGCGGCGACCATCGGATTGTTGTGCGGCGCGGCGTAGTGCTCGGGCAGGGCGAAAAACGTGTACGGGCCGCACAAGAACACCAGCATGGGTACGAGCCACCACTGCAACAGTTCGCCGGTGTGCCCGGTCGATACCGCAATCGCCGTGGCGCTCGCCCACAAGGCGAACGGCAGCCAGCCCCACCGACGCACGTGACGCTCGAGCGAGGCGGCACCGACGTACGCAGGTGGGCGACCCAGCAGCGTGCCGAGCGCGCCGACCACCAGTTGCAGGGCAAACGAGACACCACCGATCAGCATGCCGACCACGTACACAGCTCGAGCCCGAAAGTGCAGTGGACCGATGGAGAACGGACGTGTCAGTAGTTCGTCGTAGAACGCCTCGGGATCTGACAACTCGTTGTCGCGTCGCGTCAAGGCGTGATGGGCCAGGTGGAAGCAGCGATACGTCGGCCCGTGGAAGCCCTCGAATGCTCCAGTGACCGCGGCGATCATGTCGTTCGGCCACCGGCGAACGAAGAGGCTGCGGTGCACGGCTTCGTGGTGCGCTGCATCGATCCGCATCATGCACATGGCCAGACCAGTCCAGGCCATGACCCATCCCCACCAACGATCGAGCGACTCGCCTAGCGCAACGAGCGCTGCGTAGAGCAACACGGTCTCGACGAGCATCGACGTCGCCCGAACCGCGTTGCGATCGGCCACGCGAACGCGGGCACCCCACTGCCGAATCTCGGTCGGCACGGCAAACAGCGGCAATGTGCTGTCTTCGGCGACGGTGGGAGCCAATTCTGTGGGCATGCGTTCCAGACTGTGCTAATCCGGAGGTTGGCGCAGACGCCTACCTTCCGGCCGCCTCGCCACTGGCAGCCTACCCGGTAACGTCGAACGAGCATGGTGTCGGCGTCCCTCGCTCCATTTCGATCGCGAAACTTCAGGCTGATGTGGTCGGGTGCTTTGCTCTCCAACATCGGCACGTGGATGGAGTCGGTCGGGTTGAGCTACCACGTTGCGCAGACAACCGGAAAGGCCTCATGGTCGGCAATCGTCGGCGCCGCGGGGTTTTTGCCCAACGGAATTCTCGGCCCGATCGGCTCAGCAATGGCCGATCGCTGGAGCAGGCGTCGCGTCCTGATTGTCGGCAATGCTCTGTCGGTCGTCGTCGCGGCGATCCTGGCGGTGTGGGTGGGCGGCGGAACGGCGACCCCGCTCGGCATCGCCGGGCTCAGTTTCGTGGCCGGCTGCATCGGCGCGTTCACGTTCCCATCGTTCCAATCCATCTTGCCCGATCTCGTCGAGCGCGAACACTTGGTTGCCGGTGTCGGCCTGTCGAATGCGCAGTGGAATCTGGGCAGGATCATCGGACCCTCGCTGGCTGCGGTCGCAATCTCCATCGGTGGTATCGGAACAGCCCTGTGGTGCAACGCGCTCAGCTTCTTCGCAGTGATCGTCGCGGTGGCGCTAGTGAAAGTGCCGCATCGTCACGGTGATCGCCGACCAATATTCGGTGCGCTCGCCGATGGCATGCGGTTCGCCGTGAGGCATCTCGTCATGCGACGCATGTTGGTGGTGATGGTCCTCACGATCGCGATCGCTTCGCCGTTCATTGCGTTCGTCTCGCAGATGGCGACCAACGTGTTGAACGGCGATGCTCGAGCAACCTCGGTACTCGTGACTGCACAGGGTGTCGGTGCGGTGACCGCAGCCTTCACCCTTGGTTCGGTGACCAAGAAGTTCGGCGTGAGCGCGGTGATGTTCGGAGGCGTCGGCTTGTTGTGTCCTGCCCTGGTGGCGTACGGCTTCGCGCCGCGGCTGTGGCTTTCAGCAATTGCCCTGACCGTGATCGGACTCTGCTATGGGTACGCGTTCACATCGTTCGCCAGCATCGCCCAGCAGTCGGCACCCGACGACATGCGCGGGCGTGTACTGGCGGTCAACTTTCTCGTGCTCGGTGTGCTCTTCCCCGTGGGGACCCTCATCCAGGGTCAGATCGCAGATGCAATCGGTCTGCGTTGGACGACCGCCGGTTCCGGGCTGTTGCTGGCCGGCGCGATGTTGGCGATGGCTCCATGGCAGCGTCGGGCGGCGGCTCTCGTCACGTCGTGAGTCGTGGACGTCGATTCCTGTAACGGTCCAGTCGACCGTCGATCAGCTTCGACGAGTTCATTGCGTTCATTCCGAGACGGTGAAGGTCAGGACCTCGCGGTCATCGCCGCCGACGATCTCGAGCACGACCTCCCACTGGCCGGGCAGGAACCCACCCGGAGCCGGATTGATGTGGTACTCAGCCCAACGTCCGCCTGGTGTCTGTTGGGTGTTCCGGAGAAGCTCCTCGCCCTCGCGGTTCCACGTGATGTCGACCTCGGCGTCTGCATCGAGCAGGTACACCACGAAGATGCCGGGTTCGTCGGCGGCGAACGTGTCAGCGTACGTGCTCGGGTCGGGTTCTTCGGCCGACGTGTCGACGCTGCCGGCCATGTGAGCCTCGGCGAAACTCGCCTGACCGGACTCGCCAGCGTCGGCGACCGTCGATTCGGTGGTGGCAGAGGATTCGTCGGCGACCGTCGATTCTGTCGTGGCGGAGGACCCGTCGGCGCCGCCTCCGCAAGCCGCGATCACCAGGGCCAAGGCCAAGGTCATCCGTCTTACCGCCACACGCCACCCCCGGCTGCCGCACGAGCCGCACGAGCCCGGTGGCCGCACAATACAGCATCCGTTCGCTCCCCTCAAGGGGCCCTTCCCCGGCCCCGCCTGCCCATCAGCCACCTCTCCAAACAGGGGCTCGGCGTTCGTTAAACGCTGCTGTGCCTTCATGCGCATCCTCGGAGTCGATCGCCAGCCGGTAGCTGGCCAACGACTTCAATGAGGCCATTGCCTCGTCGGTCGACAGGTGCGCCGTACGCCTCTCGATGTCGAGCAGGGCGGCGACGCTCAGCGGCGCCGAGTCAGCGATCGCATTGGCGAGGGTGTGGGCGGCAGTCAGCAGGTCGTCAGCCGGTACCACGCCGGTGATCAGGCCCCAGCGCAGACCCTCTTCAGCGCTCATCCGGCGTCCGGTCAACAACAACCCGCGGGCGACGTGGGGCGGCAGGAGCCGAGGCAACTTCACCGCGCCTGCGTCCGGCAGGATCCCGAGCGTGGGTTCGGGGAGCCAGAACTGGGCGTGATCGGCGGCGACGATGAAATCGGCAGCAATTGCGATCTCGAAACCGCCGCCAACGGCCATGCCGTTGACCGCGGCGATCACCGGGGTGGTGCGGTTGGGTAACTCGGGGAACCCACCGAATCCACCAACGCCGTAGTCGCTGTCGAAGTCCTCGCCAGCCGAGAGGTCCCACCCGGCGGAGAAGAACTTCGGTCCGGAACCGGTGAGGATGATTGCTCGCACCTGCGGATCGCTATCGAGTGTTGCGAACGTGTCGCCCATCGCCGTGCTGGTTGTGGCATCGATCGCGTTGGCCTTCGGGCGGTCAAGCGTGACGACGGCGGTGCCATCGTGTAGCTCCACATGGAATCCGGTCATTTGGTTTCCTCCAACTGCGTTTCCTCGACCCAGACGGCATCGACGGCGATTGCGCCGCGCTGGCCGACGAGCACGGGATTGAGCTCGACCTCGACGACGCTGGTGCCGACGACGGCCTCGGTCAAGGTGACGACCAGTGCAACCAGTGAGTCGATGTCGGCTCCCGGTTTGCCACGGAAACCTGTCAGCAACGGGTAGCTGCGCAGCGTGGTCAACGCCAGCCGAACGTCGTCGCTCGTCACCGGCGCGAGCAGGTGCGTGACGTCGCTCCACAGTTCGGTCGTCACGCCGCCGAAGCCGAGCGAGACCAGCCAGCCGATCGGCGGGTCGCGGCGTATCGCGACCAACACCTCGGCGACCACATCGGTCACGGTGGCCTCGACGAGGAAACTGTCGGACGGCGGCATCGCGGCGAGTGCGTCGGTCACGGCTTTGGCGCTGACGAGGCCGACTTTCACGGCGCCCGACTCGCTCTTGTGGGCCTGACCAAGCGCTTTCAACGTGACGGGATAGCCGATCTCATCGGCAGCAGATTCGACATCGGCCTCCGGCACCACCTTTCCGGCCGGCACGCTGATATCGATCAGGGCCAGGCGCCCTTTCGCTTCGGCCTCGTCGATCAGTCGCATGCCGGTCGGCATTGCAACAGGGGCATGCAGTGGGTCGCATCGGGTACCGGCGAGCACAGCGGCCTGCAGTGCGGCCAGACCTTCGCTGAATCCGAGCAGCGGTGTCAGCCCGCGGCCGATTGTGTGGGCCCGTAGCGGCTCGTTGAAGCATTCGGCCATGGTCGCGACGATCACCGCGCGCCGACCGGTGGCCTCGACTGCATCGGCGAGCGAATCGACGGCAACGATCCACGCCGACGCGTCGTTGTCGGGACTCGGTGGCGCGTCGAGGACCAGCATGGTTGCATCCTGCGGTCCATCCAATACCGCAGTGAAGCACTTCAATATGGCGTCTCGATCGCCCCACATGAACGTGTGGTAGTCGAACGGATTGCTGACGGTGACCAGCTCGGTGAGGGTCGCTTCGATGCGGGCCTCGTGTTCGTGGGTGAAAGGATCGAACTGCAGCGTCCCATGTTCCGTTCGGTCGGCCACCAGTGAGGCCTCGCCGCCCGAGCTGCTCATCGATACCAGCCGCGGCCCGCTCAATCGTCCGCCGTTGTCGAGCAGTTTCAAGGTCTCCAACAGCTCAGCGGGCGTGGTCACTGTAGCCACGCCGTAACGGGCGAACAGCGCGTCGTAGGCGGCGGCGCGGCCCGACATCGACCCGGTGTGCGACGTGGCGATTGCAGCTCCTGCGCTCGACCGGCCGGTCTGCAGGGCGAC
>JAYTZE010000726.1:0-1197 GCA_043742385.1 Ilumatobacteraceae bacterium | reverse complement strand
GCGCGGCGAATCGTGATCTTGGCCGACCCCGACCATCTCGGCCAGAACCTCGGGCGCATGCTGGCCGCCGACGTTGCCGGCTTCGCGGTCGGGCCAGCGATCTCCGCAGTGTTGGTCGGTCCGTTCGGGATCGCCGCGCCGTTCCTGTTGATCGCCGCTCTGACGGTCGCGATGTACCCGTTCATTGCCCGAACGCGGGTCACCGAGACGCACGTTGCCTCCGAGGTGCCACCCCGGTTCGCGTTCGATCTTCTCCGCATCCGTCCGTATCTGGCAGCGCTGTCAATGGGCGCAGCAGTGTTCATCATGATCGGCGCGTTCGATGCGTTGTGGGTGCTGGTGCTCGATGACCTACGCACGAGCGACCTGATCGCCAACCTCGGCATCACGCTGTTCGCCGTGCCGATGGTGCTGTTCGCCGCTATCGGCGGACGGCTGGCGCAATCAGTCGGCCCGTTTCGGCTCGGCACGTTCGGACTGCTGGTGGGCGCGGCGGCAATGTTCGCCTACGGGCACGCGCCCTCGGGCGGGATCATGTTGGCGATCTCGTTGGTGCATGCCACCAACGACGGCTTCACCGTCAGCAGTTGCGGTGTTGCCGTGGGATTGGTCGTTCCCGGTGATCGCCAAGCCAGCGCGCAGGGTTTGCTCGGTGGCGTCGAGACGCTGGCGGCCGGCATCACCGCGACGGTGATCGGGCAGGTCTACGAACACTTCGGCCGCACGGTTGCCTACACCAGTTGCGCAGTCATGATGCTGGCGTTGATCCTGAGCGCCGCAGTGTTGTCGGGCCCTTTCTGGCGTCTGCGCGACGTCTCCACTCAGCGGGCCGTCGCCTCGGTCTGACCGTGCCGGTCAGGCGCCGGCCATGGGATTTCTCTCCATGAAGTCGGCCATCGCTCGTGCGACGGGCTCGGGACGCTGGATGTGCAGGAGATGGCCGACGCCATCGATCGTGCAGTCCTCGACGTATGGGAGGTAGGTGCGCAGGAAGTGAGCGACCTCCACCCACAGGGGCTGGGTCTCGGCGCCGAGCACCGACAGCACGGGGCAATGGATGGCGGCTGCGTGTTCGGGACCGAATGCCCATTGGGCGAGGGCGGGAAGCTCGACGCCGAAGAAGGTGTCGGCGTCCTTGACCGCCTGCGCCACCGCGCCCGGAAGACACTCGTCGAGCAAGTTTCGGCACGTCGCCCA
>JAYTZE010000725.1:0-1197 GCA_043742385.1 Ilumatobacteraceae bacterium | reverse complement strand
AAAGCCTTGGTCGGCGAACCATTGCGACAGCGCGAATCGGCTCCGCGAGGCGAGCACGTTCTGGACGTGGGGACCGCCATAGGGATCGAGCAGGACTGGCAGCGGAGAGCCATCGTGGTCGTGGGGCAGCAGAACGGCAGTCGCCAGTCGGCGATCTCCGTAGTGATGCAGCGCGACGTTGGGATCGATCAGTGGCTCCTCGACGAACGATGTCAGAACCGGGCCGTTCACGACCTTGGTCACGGACCCACATCGATCGAGCGATGTGCTGCGCAGCACGGTGGTGTCACCGCCGACCACGGCCGTATGGACCCCGGCTCCGTCAGTAACCCGAACCAGCTCGTCGTCGCTCCATCGCCACACATCCAGCACGGTCGCATCGTCGGGATGGTTGGCCTGGATGATCACGGCGTTGCCGGCAACCGAGACCACTGACCGCACTTGGAGATCCGTCGGGGTAGCGGCCTCGCCATCGACCATGAGTCGACACACCCCGTCGCGATCTGCTGTCGTGATCAGGCGTCCGTCATCCAACTGGTCGGGAGTGCCTGGCACCAACTCAATCCAGCGGTCGTCGTGATCGGAGAAGATCACCGCTGTGTCGCCGGTGGTGGGGTTGGCTTCCAGCACCCGCAGGTCGCGCTGGTCGCGAGATTGAACGCTGAGCAGGAGACGGTCGCTCGAAACCCAACACACGGCCGTGAGGTACGGGAATCGATCCTGGTCCCACGCAACTTCGATGCTGCCGCCGTCGAGCGCCAGCACGTGGAGGTCGACCTTCGCGTTGGCGGTGCCGGCCGCCGGGTAACGCACCTCGCGCGGTTGCTGATCGGGAGAGCTCGGCTCGGCGATGAACCATCGTTCGACTGCCGCAACGTCGACCCGGCAGGCGGCGATCGCCGCTCCGTCGGGACTCCACCAGTAGCCCCGATATCGATGGAGTTCCTCACCGGCGATGTAGTCGGAAGATCCCCAGGACACGTCTGGATCGTCGTCGCTGGCCAATTCCCAACTGCTTCCATCGAGCTCTGCGATTCGCAATGCATTCCCGCAGACGTACGCCAGCCGATTGGCTGCAGGGTCAGGGCGAGGATCGAAGACGGGGCCGTCGACGATCAGTTCGCGGGCGACGCCGCTGATCAAGCCGGCGACGTAGAGCCGGCCGGCTAGGGGGAAAGCGACGACAGACACTGCCGT
>JAYTZE010000724.1:0-1198 GCA_043742385.1 Ilumatobacteraceae bacterium | reverse complement strand
ACTCGACGGTGCTCACATCGAATTCCTGCGTGGCGTCGGCAATCCGGTGGGCTGCAAGATCGGGCCCGGCACCAGCGCCGATTTCGTCCTGGAACTGTGCGACAAGCTGAACCCGGCCCGCATCCCGGGCCGGTTGACGTTGATCACCCGGATGGGCGCCGACCAGATCGAAGACGGACTGCGACCGCTGCTGCGGGCGGTGCGCGATACCGGGCATCCCGTCGTGTGGACCTGCGATCCGATGCATGCCAACACGTTCACCTCGGTGTCGGGGCGCAAGACGCGCGACTTCGATCACATCGTTGCCGAGATCAGCGGCTTCGTGCGGGCACACACGGCCGAGGGCACATGGCCAGGGGGAATTCACGTCGAGCTCACGGGCGACGATGTCACGGAGTGCATGGGTGGGGCCGACAAGATCCTCGACAGCCAACTCGACGACCGCTACCAAACGGTGTGCGACCCGCGGCTCAACGCCCGCCAGAGTCTTGATCTGGCGTTCCACGTGGCCGAGATGCTGCGCTCAACCGGCCTCGCCTGATCTCGCAGTGCAGGCACTGGCGCTGATCGATAGCTGGCCGGTGGACACCGTTGCCGCTGCCGTCATCGGGCCGACCGGGTCGATCGACACCGCCGGTGATCAGCAGCGCACCTATCGAATCGCGTCGGTCGCCAAGATCATTACCACCTGGGCATGCCTCATCGCCGTCGAAGAAGGCATCGTCGCACTCGATCAAGCGGTCGGTCAGCCCGGCTGCACGCTGCGACACCTGTTGTGTCACGCCGGCGGATACGGCTTCGATGGAACTGAACCGATTGCCCGACCCGAACGCAACCGAATCTATTCGAATACGGGCATCGAAATGGCGGCCGCGATGGTCGCTGACGTCGCAGGAATCGCCTTCGACCGCTATCTCGACGAAGCGGTGTTACAGCCACTGGGTATGGCGTCGACCTCGTTGCACGGTTCGCCCGCGCATCGCATGTCGAGTACGGCCGCCGACCTGGCACGATTCGCTCTCGAAACACGCACGCCGACTTTGATCTCCGCTGCCACGGCTGCCGAGGCCACGACCTCGAATTTCCCGGAGCTCAACGGTGTCATCCCCGGCGTCGGCCGCTTCGCACCGTGTCCGTGGGGCCTCGGATTCGAGGTCCGTGGATCCAAGCACCCGCATTGGACCGGCACAATGAACTC
>JAYTZE010000723.1:0-10698 GCA_043742385.1 Ilumatobacteraceae bacterium | reverse complement strand
TCGGTCTCACTGGAACGTCAGGGATTCGTTTCCTCGTCGATCCTCGGATCGTCGATGGCACCCGCTGGGTGACCGGAGCGAACGAGTCGGGCAAGCACGTGATCGACCTGACGTACGGGCGGGACTTCACGGCCGACGGCGTGATTGAGGCAGCCGAAGTGAGGGCCGGTGACGTGTGCCCAGCATGCGGTTCCGATGTCGAGATTGCCCGTGGGATTGAGATCGGCCACATCTTCCAGCTCGGCCGCAAGTACGCCACCGCCCTCGGCCTCAACGTGCTCGACCAGAACGGCAAACAACAGGTCGTGACGATGGGCTCGTACGGCATCGGGGTCTCGCGGGCTGTCGCTGCGATCGCCGAGATGAACTGCGACGACAAGGGACTGATCTGGCCGCACGAGGTTGCACCTGCCGACGTCCACATCGTCGCCACCGGGAAAGCCGGCGACCCGCAGCTGCCGGCCGCCGAACAGTTGGCTTCCCAATGCGAGGCGGCCGGTCTACGGGTACTGCTCGACGACCGGATCGGTGTGTCGCCCGGCGTCAAGTTCAACGACGCCGAGCTGATCGGGGTACCAACGATCGTCGTGGTCGGTCGTGGCCTGGTCGACGGACTCGTCGAAGTCAAGGATCGCCGCTCGGGCGATCGCCGCGACATCACCCTGGCCGATGCAGTGTCGGAGCTACTCGCCACGCTCCCGGCGCCATCCACCCCCTGAAATCGCTCCCAAGAGGTCCGACGGCGTGCAGTGCCGGGACGAAGGACCCTGGAGCTGACGGTGATGGACCGTTGTACTGACAGCATGGATGTACTACTCATCGAATCATCACCGGGAATCGCCACATCGCTGCAGCAGCGATTGGCGCGCGACGGTCACGAAGTGACCTCGTGCAACGATTCCCATGGCGGGCCCTGCCGGGGCGTGGAGTCGAACGAAGCGTGCCCGATGACGGGAAACATCGACGTAGCGATTCTGGCCCGCGAGCGTGCATCGGCTCCGAGCCTCAACGAGATGGGCTCCGTGTGCGCCCTGCGGCACCGTGTACCGCTGGTGACGCTGTATCCGGGCGACGAGTTCGGCCCGGGAGCCAGCACGGAGATCGCTGCCGCTGTCGCAAGGCGAGAAGTAGAAGCCGGTTATGTGGCGTCGGTTCGTCGCGAGCTCGGCCATGCAGTCAAAGACATCGTCGTGATGCGCGAGCATCAGCGCGTCCACGTCACCATTTCCGTGCCGACGTCGTTGGATGCGCAGACCATCAGCAGGCTGGCCGACCGGGCCCGTCATGCGGTGCGCGAGCACGACAGCCACACCCTGGTCGTCGACATCTCCGTCGTCATGGCGGATGCAGAGATCGACTAGAACGAGACCCGTACCACGAGTGCGGGGAGAATTCGATGCCACTGAATCCGGATGCCGTCGGCACGGTCGGCGAGGCCTACGAGGCGTCATGGACCAGCAAGGATGCGTTGCTGTACGCGGTGGGCATCGGCGCCGGCACCAGCGAACTCGTGTACACCACGGAGAACACCAACGGTGCCGACCAACAGGTGTTCCCGACGTTCGCCGTCGTGATCGGATGGGGTGCCGGCGCCGTCATGCGCAGCATCGGCACGTTCAATGCGGCGTTGCTCGTGCATGGACAGCAGGCCATCACACTGCACAAGGCGCTGCCGGTCGACGGGTCAGCCAGCCTGCAGGGCCGAATCGTGGCCATGTACGACAAGGGCAAAGCCGCTGTCGTGGTCACCGAGACCGTCGCCATCGATCTCGCCGACGGCCAGCCACTGTTCACCAATGTCTCGTCGGCATTCATCCGTGGCGAAGGCGGTTGGGGCGGCGATCGAGGGCCGAGCGGACCACAGAACGTGGCTCCGGATCGCGCTCCGGACCATCAGGTCACGTACCAGACGTCACCCGACCAGGCGCTGATCTACCGCCTCTCCGGCGATCGCAACCCATTGCACAGCGATCCATCATTCGCGGCGATGGGCGGGTTCGACCGCCCAATCCTGCACGGCCTGTGCACGTATGGATTCACCGGGCGAGCGCTGCTGCACACGCTCTGCGGAAGCGACGCGAGCCGATTCCGACACATCGAAGGTCGTTTCGCTTCACCGGTGCGGCCGGGCGACGCTGTGACGGTAGCCATGTGGGACGTCGGGGATGATGCCGCTGTGTTCACGACGTCGGTCGGAGATCGAGCCGTGATTGATCAGGGCCTGGTGCGCTTCGACTGAGAGCGCGCTGTTATTGCGGTTGTGGCCAACCGCCGGGCTCGCCCTCCATACCCGAGTTCAGCCGAGCCTTCGACAACAGCTCACGCACGACCGGGCCGAGAGCCGCTGCATCTTCAAGGGGGGCCTGTCGTGGGCCTCGCACCCAGCCCTCCGCAATTGCCAAGACGTTCCCGCTGGCCTCGAACACCCGGCCGGTGACATCCTTCGACTCCGCCGACGCCAGCCATGTGACGATCGGGGCTATCCACCGCGGCGAGCGCGTCTCGCGCTCCTCATCGGTTTCGGGTGCTGGGCCAAGCCCTTCGGTCATGCGGGTCAGAGCAACAGGCGCCACTGCGTTGACGGTGACGCCGTAACGAGCCAACTCGAGCGCGGCGATGTTGGTGAACGCGGCGATGCCGGCCTTTGCAGCGCCATAGTTGGTCTGGCCCGGGTTGCCGTAGATGCCGCTGACCGAGGTGGTGTTGATGATCCGACCATCGACCGGCTTGCCGGCCTTGGCTTGCTCCCGCCAGTACGCCGCAGCCCAACGACTCGGAGCGAACGTGCCCTTGAGATGCACGTTGATGACGGCATCCCATTCCTCCTCGGTCATGTTGGTCAGCATGCGATCGCGGAGGATGCCGGCATTGTTGACCAGAGCGTGGAGGTCACCGAACGCTTCGATCGCACTGTTGACCAGTCTCTGGGCACCCTCCCACGACGAAACGCTGTCGCCGTTGGCGACCGCTTCTCCACCCATCCCCTTGATCTCCTGCACCACCTGTTCTGCCGGACTGAGGTCGCCGCCAGTTCCGTCGATGTTGCCGCCGAGGTCATTGACCACCACCTTCGCACCATGCGAGGCCAGGCTGAGAGCATGCTCACGCCCAATCCCGCGGCCGGCACCGGTCACGATGGCAATTCGACCCTCACAGAGCTTGCTCATTTGGAAATCCTCGTGGCTAGGTAGCGGACTACGCGAATCATAAGGTGACGCCGATGTGTGACTGCCAGTCGACCCGTGGCGTGACCCGACGCGAGGCAGTCGCCGGAGCGCTGATCATCGGTTCGGCGATCGCCGCAACGGCCGGAATGAGCATCGGGGCACAAGCCGCTCTCGGCCCGGCAGTGCCGCCGGTCGAGGTTCTGTCCGGACTGTCGATCTACCCGCGCACAGCGTGGGGCCTCAATCTTCCACCGACCGGACCGATCGAGGTCGAGACACCGCAGTTTCTGCTTGTGCACCACACCGCCTCGTCGAATTCCTATAGCAGCGCGGCGAGCCTCATCCAGGCCACGTACGCATTCCACACCAGCGCCGCGAAGGGCTGGAGCGACGTGTGCTACCAGTTCTTCATCGGCCGCGACGGTGACGTGTGGGAAGGTCGGGCCGGCGCACTGACCGGCCCGGTGGTGGCCGAT
The DNA here is from genome assembly GCA_043742385.1 of Ilumatobacteraceae bacterium. Taxonomy (GTDB): domain Bacteria; phylum Actinomycetota; class Acidimicrobiia; order Acidimicrobiales; family Ilumatobacteraceae; genus JAENVT01. The sequence goes on along the minus strand of JAYTZE010000723.1, from coordinate 7,055 downwards.
GCGACGGGCGGCAGCCAGGGATTCGCCCAACTGATCTGCCTGATCGGCGACTTCACCAGCCAACTGCCGACCGCAGCGGCGCAGGCTTCGTTGGTCAAGGTCGTGGCCTGGCTGGCCGGTCGATACGGGATCGACATCGATCCCGCGGCGACCACGTCATTCATCTCCAGGGGATCGCAGCGCTGGCGCAAGGGAACTCCGGTGACCACCGCGACCATCGCCGGCCACCGCGACATGTCCTTCACCGTCTGTCCTGGCGACGCGCTGTACCCGATGCTGCCTGCGATCCGTGTGCGCGCTATCGCGCAGCGAGATGCGTGGAAGACGACCCTGAAGCCAGCGCGGCGTCTTGGCGTTGTCACCCTTTAGCCTGCCCCGATGACTGTGGTCGCGACAGCTGACGTCGTCGTGGTCGGCGCCGGGCCTGCGGGTGCGACCGCGGCCACACTGCTTGCCCGTGCCGGGCGATCGGTTGTGGTCGTCGACAAGGCCGTCTTTCCTCGCGACAAATGCTGCGGCGATGGGTTGACCACGCTTGCGCTTCGAGAACTGGAACTCCTCGGGTTGCGACCGGCAATGGTGCCGAACTGGAAAACAGTCGATGCAGCGTGGCTGCGTTCGCCGTCGGGTCGCGAGGTGTGCGTGCCGTTGCCCGGCGATGGAATCTTTGCCGCAACCACACCACGGCGCGAGCTCGATGCCGCTCTGGTCGACCTAGCAATCGAAGCCGGGGCGACGGTGCATCAGGGGCACGCTGTGCATGCGGTCCGACAGTCGCCGTCGTCGGTCGAGGTTGACATCGACGGGCTCGGATCCATCGAAGCTCGGTACGTCATTGCCGCCGATGGAATGTGGTCGGCGACCCGCAAGGTTCTCGGCGTCGGTGAGTCCGGCTATCTCGGCGAGTGGCACGCCTTCCGCCAATACGCACGCAATGTCACCGGTCCGGCGGCCGAACGGCTGATCGTCTGGTTCGAGCCCGAGCTGCTACCGGGGTACATGTGGAGCTTCCCGTTGCCTGGCGGCCGGGTCAACATCGGCTTCGGCGTGCAACGCGACGGCGTGCGACGGGTGCGGGACATGAAGCAGCAGTGGGACGATCTATTGCGCCGTCCACACGTGATCGAGGCACTCGGAGCCGACTTCGAGTTGGAGGATCGCCACACCGCCTGGCCGATACCGGCGGGGATCGACCGCGCCACATTGACGAAAGGCCGAGTGTGTTTCGTCGGCGACGCAGCAATGGCCACCGACACCATGACCGGAGAAGGGATCGGCCAGGCGGTGGTCACGGCACGACTGGCAGCGGAGGCGATCATCGACTGGGGTGCACTGGCGCCCGAGCAAGTGGCCAGCCAGTACCGCACGACGGTCCGCCACCATCTGCTGGCCGACCACAAGATGTCGGCGCTGCTCAGCAAGGTGCTCGGGCACCAGCTCGGGGCGCGCGGCGCCATTCGCGTTTTGGCGTCCAGCGCATGGACCCGACGCAACTTCGCGAGGTGGATGTTCGAAGACGAACCCCGAGCCATCGCCTTCACCCCCTCACGCTGGCACCGACGCTTCCTCAACCAACCCGGCCCCTTCCAACCCTGACCGAGTGTTTCCGGCCCGGTGGGCGCCCAACGAGTGTCTGCCGCGCCCCCGGGGTGTCCTGAAACACTCGACTGCGTCACGCCGCAGACGCGATGCGGGCTTCGTAGAGCGCCACGAGCTCGTCGACAAGGCTCGCGAGATCGACCAAATCAAGCTCGGTGACACGCTCGACCTGCCAGCCGATGAGGTGGCACTGACGATCGCGACGCTTGTCCTTGGTCGTACCTTCCAGAAGAAAATGGTCGGGGTGCACGTCGATCTCGATGGCCCATCGCAAATCAGGTACGGCGAGATCGATGCGGATATTGGCGCCGTTAGGAAGCCTCAAGCCCGAGGTCTGCGGTACTACGGGAACTGCGCGTGCCCTCAAGGCATCGCCGAGCACGATCTCCGGATGCGACTCAGCCGCTGGGCGATCGCCACGCTCGACAAGGCTCCGAACGAACCGAAGCGATCCACGGCGGCGCGGGTGACACAGACGTCGAGCGATGGCGGCAAGTTCATCCATCGAGCAGTGACCTTCTCGAATCAATTGCTCCACGACGGACGCATGGTCTTGAACACTGAGGACTGCGGCAAGATCAAAGGCCAGTCGCGACGGGCTGGCAGTCGTGATGCCGTCGCGTCGATGGTGTACATCCGAGGTCCTGATCGAGGTGGTCTGGTGAAGAGCAACGTTGAGCTGTCGATCGAGATGAACGCCATGGGGCACCGCGAAGTAAATCGGCTCGGGGTTGGGCATTCGCCGTAGACCGAGGAGCTTTCCACCCGTCGGACCGGAGATGAAGCCCGAGGGATGACCGAGGCATATGGCCGCGCATCGCCCTTCCAACGTCCGTGGCGCCGAATCGATCCGGACCACAGACTTGTGGACTGGCCTGAGTACCTCCGCTTCCATCAGACGCAGGCGTGCCCTGCGGTGTACTCCGGCCTGGTCGAGTTGAGTTGCGGTCACATGACCGTGCTGAGCGCGCAGAATGGCAAGGGCGCGCGGTGTGAGATCCGGCATGACGACCTCCGTGACGAGTGGTCCAACTGGGGGAAGTCGTCGCGCAACCTATCCACGCGTCGCGTCGAATCGGCGTACGAGTGTTTGCGGCCCGCCCGAGGTGGCGCCAAACACTCGGATGAGTCTCCGCGGGCCGCAAACACTCGGATTGGCTCCGCTACGGTGCTGCGCATGCGCACGCGGCTGACCGATCTGCTCGACATCGAATACCCGATCATGCTGGCAGGCATGGGCGGCGTCAGCTATCACCGGTTGGTCGCCGCCGTGAGCGAGGCAGGCGGGATCGGGACCCTCGGGGCGTCGACGATGAGTGCCGAAGAGCTGCCGATCGAGATGGCCGCGGTGCGTGCGCTGACTGCGAAACCGTTCGGCGTCGACCTGCTGACGGCGTTGCCGGGACAGGTCGAACGCGGCATCCAATCAGTCATCGACGGTGGCGCACGCATCTTCGTCGCCGGGCTCGGCGTGCCGCGCGAGGTGATCGACCTGCTGCACTCGAAGAGCATCTTGGTTGGCAGCATGTGCGGCAAGGTTCGTCATGCGTTGAGCGCGGTGGCCAGCGGCGTCGACTTCGTGGTTGCGCAAGGCACGGAAGCCGGCGGACACACGGGAACGATCGCGACCATGACGTTGGTGCCGCAGGTCGTCGACGCGGTCAACGCTCAGGTACCCGTCGTGGCCGCCGGCGGCCTGTACGACGGCCGGGGCCTGGCGGCATCGCTGGCCCTCGGCGCCGACGGCGTGTGGATCGGCACGCGGTTCATCGCGACTCCGGAAGCGCGGGCGGTGAAGGGGTACAAGGAGGCCCTGCTGGCAACGGCCGAGGATGGGACGGTGGTCAGCCGGGCGTACACGGGCAAGACCTGTCGAGTCGTCCGCAACGAGTGGACCAATCACTACGACTCGCATCCGGAGGAGCTGCAACCGTTCCCGGCGCAAGCGGTTTTCTCGGCGAAGGCAGGCGTGAACCATCTCGGTTTCCCCGATGGCGCCGAAGTCGACGCGACGCGAGAGTTCATGCCATGCGGACAAGGCGTCGGCGCGATCGACTCGCTCGTGCCGGCCGCCGACCTCGTGCGGGGCATGGTGACCGATGCGGAACGAATCATCGAGCAACTGCTGGGAGCACGACGATGACCGCCACTCCTGTCACTTCTCTGTCCGCGCACGTCGATCGGGTCTGGATCGACGAGATCATTCCGGCGCTGCACGACTACATCGCCATCCCCAACGTGTCTGTGCTCTACGACCCACAGTGGCGAGAACATGGTCACATGGCCCGCGCCGTCGAGTTGATTCGTGCGTGGTGTGCCGCCAGAAGCATCGTGGGTCTCACCGTCGAGGTGCACGAACTGCCCGGTCGCACGCCGCTGATCCTGATGGAGATCCCGGCGTTCGGTACCGGATCCGCCAACGACACCGTGCTGCTCTATGGCCATCTCGACAAGCAGCCCGAAATGACCGGGTGGAGAGACGATCTCGGTCCGTGGAAGCCGGTCCTCGAAGGAGATCGCCTGTACGGACGCGGCGGAGCCGACGACGGATACGCCGCCTTTGCATCGGTACTGGCGATCGAGGCCGCGCAGGCCGCCGGCATGAGTCACACCCGATGTGTTGTGCTGATCGAGGCCAGCGAGGAGAGCGGCAGCCCCGACCTGCCCGCGTATCTCGAGGCGCTCGCCGAGCAGATCGGCACGCCCAGCCTGGTGCTGTGTCTCGACTCGGGTTGCCTCGACTACGAGCGTCTCTGGGTCACCACCTCGCTGCGCGGCCTGGCCGCTGGAACTTTGCGAGTGGAGATCCTGACCGAGGGCGTGCACTCTGGCGAGGCCAGCGGTGTCGTCGCGTCGTCGTTCCGAATCTGCCGTGAGCTGCTCGACCGAATCGAGGACAGCTTCGATGGCCGGATGCTGCTGCCGGAACTGAACGTCGAGATCCCGCCCGACCGCCGCCACCAGGCAAGTGAGACCGCGGCCGATTTCCCGATCGGCGGCCATTTCCCGTTCGTCACGGGCGCCGAGCCGATGGTCGCCGATCACACCGAGCAGCTGCTCGCGCGCACGTGGTACCCGGCCTTGAGCGTCACGGGGGTCGACGGCATCCCACCGGTCGAGTCGGCCGGCAACGTGTTGCGCCCGCACACCTCGTTGCACCTCAGTGTTCGCCTGCCGCCGACGTGCGATCACGAGGCCGCTCTCGCCGCAATCGCCGGGGCGCTGACCAGCGATCCGCCCTACGGCGCCCATGTGAGATTCGACGCCGGTCACTCGGGACCCGGTTGGAACGCACCCGCATTCGCGGCGTGGTTGCAGGCTGCGCTCGACGACGCGTCGGCGGCCAACTTCGGCAACGCATCGCGCGCCTTCGGTGAGGGCGGATCGATCCCGTTCATGGGCATGCTCGGCGAAATGTTTCCCGAGGCACAGTTCGTCATCACCGGATGTCTTGGGCCAGGGGCCAACGCTCACGGACCCAACGAGTACCTGCATCTGCCGACGGCGCGCCGGGTCACCAGCTGCTTGGCAACACTGCTCGACGCCCACGCGAAACGCTGACAGCCGCGCCCCCTGACCCTGAACGCGTTGCTACCGTTCCGGCCGAAGGAGCGGATCCGCCATGACGGTCACCACCAATCTGCCGCAAGACGATCAGGGCACCGCGCTGATCGTCGAGCGTGTGTTCTTCGAGCTGCGCAAAGTCATCGTCGGTCAGAGCCGGCTGATCGAGCGGATGCTGGTCGGCTTGCTCAGCCAAGGTCACTGTCTGCTCGAAAGCGTGCCAGGTCTGGCCAAGACTCTCGCCGCCGAAACGTTGTCGAAGGTCGTCGGTGGGACGTTTGGTCGCGTGCAGTTCACCCCCGACCTGTTGCCCTCCGACATCGTCGGCACCCGCATCTTCCGGTCGTCGAGCGAGAAGTTCGATGTCGAGTTGGGCCCAGTGTTCGTCAACTTCCTACTCGCCGACGAGATCAACCGAGCACCAGCCAAGGTTCAGTCGGCATTGCTCGAAGTCATGGCCGAGCAGCATGTGACGATCGGTGGCAACACGTACGACGTCCCCATTCCGTTCTTCGTCATCGCCACGCAGAACCCGATCGAGTCAGAAGGCGTCTACCAACTCCCGGAGGCACAGCGCGACCGCTTCATGATGAAGATCACCATGACCCATCCTTCTGCCGACGAAGAGATGACGATCGTCGATCGGATGAGCGTTTCGCCTCCCGTACCAGAGCAGGTCATCGATCTGCACGGATTGGCAGACCTGCAGCAACGAGCCGCTCGTGTGTTCATCGATCGCAGCGTGCAGCAGTACGCAGTCGATCTCGTGCAGGCCACTCGCACTCCCGCGCAGAGCGGCATGGCCGACCTCGCGCCTGTGATTGCACTCGGCGCCAGCCCGCGTGCCACCTTGGCGCTGGTGCGCGGCGCCAAGGCTCTGGCGTTGTTGCGAGGTCGCACGTACGCCACGCCGCAAGAGATCTTCGACCTCGCTCCCGAGATCCTGCGACATCGCCTGATATTGACCTACGACGCGCTGGCCCGCGACATCTCGATCGAGCATGTGATCAGTCGTGTGCTCACCACGGTGCCCACCATGTGGGTCTCGCCGAAGCCGAACGACGCCATCTGGCGGAGCTGAGGTGGTGGCCGCTAGTTCGACGATCGACTGGCCGAACGGTCCGACCCCTGCGTCGATCGCCGAATTGCTGCGGTCGTTGGAGTTCGCCATCAACCGACGTCTCGACGGTCAATTGCACGGCCAGCATCAGGGCATCACACCGGGGCATGGCAGCGAACCAGGTGAGTCGCGGACCTATCAGCCGGGCGACGATGTACGCCGGATCGATTGGAACGTGACGGCGCGGACCCGTGAACTGCATGTACGCGACCAGATCGCCGATCATGACCTCGAGGCATGGATGGTGGTCGATGTGTCTGCCGCCATGCATTTCGGCACACAACACAGCACGAAGGCTCAGATCGCCCTCGCCGCGGCAGCGACCGTTGGCTTCCTGACGGCTCGCAACCAGAACCGATTGGGTTCCGTGCTCGTCGCCGGGCCGCACATTCGGGTCACACCGCCGCGACTCGGTCGCGACAATGTTCGGGCAATTCTGCAGGCGGTGGCCGATTCGCCCGACACTGAGAAGCTTGGTCGCGGCGACCTGCCCGAGGCACTCCATCGGGTGGGGGCGCTCAGCAAGCGTCGCGGCTTCGTCAGCGTGATCTCCGATTTCGCCGGCACGGATTGGTCGTCAGCGATGTCAGCACTGGCGATGCGCCACGATCTGTTGGCCATCGGCATCGTTGATCCACGCGAGTTCGATGTCCCGCCCATCGGCCTGGTCACCTTTTCTGATCCGTCGACCGGCGCAACCCGCGAGGTGATGGTCACCGACCACGTGCAGCGCCGGTTTGCAGACCTGGCCGCCCGGACCCGGGTTGTACGC